>JBOIFB010000042.1:0-14684 GCA_050741415.1 Burkholderiales bacterium
CTTCAAGCAGTCTGGCCTTCCACGCATTCCACACCTTGGGGCTGGTGCCGCGAATGTCCGCTACCGTCAGCAGATACAACGCGATCAAGCGTCGTTCACTGCCGACTCGATCGGCGAAAGAGCGAATAACTCCAGGTTCGTGGACATCCTGCTTTTGCGCCACCATCGACATCGAGAGATGGTTAACGACCAGGAATACTACGAGGTCTTCGTCTTCGGTCGCGAGTCCATGTCGACGGCAAAATATCCGCGCGTCTTGCGCGCCAAGCTCGGAATGATCACCTCCTCTGCCCTTCGCCACGTCGTGATACAGAGCGGCGACATAAAGCAGCCAGCCGTGCGCGAAGCCGTTCATCAACTGGCTGCACAGGGGAAACTCGTGCCCCAGCTCCGGCATCGTGAATCGGCGCAGGTTCCGCAGCACCATCAGAATGTGCTGGTCGACGGTATATACATGAAACAAATCGTGCTGCATCTGTCCAACTACGTGACCAAATTCAGGCAAGTAACGGCCAAGGATTCCGTACTGATTCATGCGCCGAAACTCGTGCACGATGCCGCGCGGCTGCTGCAGGATCTGCAGGAACATCAAGCGCGCTACCGGATCGCGCCGGAACCGGGCGTCGATTCGGCGCCGCCCACGCCACAGCGCCCGTAGCGTGGGCGCGGTCATCCCCTGAAGCTCGTGATTTTGCTGCATGAGAAGGAAGCTTTCGAGTACTGCGAGCGGCTCACGCTCGAACAATCCTTCGTCGCAGGCTTCGAGCAATTCGCCACGGGCGCGGAAGCGCTCGTTCAGCGGCTGCAATTCCACCTCGAATTTGGGAAAGAGGCGAGCGCCCAAATTCTGCATCAAGATCGTATTCAGCTGCGTTATCGACTTCGCCGTGCGGTAGTAGCGCTGCATCATGACTTCGCTTGCACGGCGCGTTGACGTTTCCTCATCACCGAGCTGAGCGGCGAGCGTGCTCTGATGGTCGAATACAAGCCGGTCTTCTCTCCGACCCGCGAGGTAGTGGAGGCGAATTCGCAAGTTTTGCAATATGGACTCGCTGCGCGAGAGCTGACGCGTCTCGTCGTGCTGAATGAGACCGTGGGACTCGAGGTCACGCCAGTCGTGCCCGATTCCAGCTGCCCGGGCGATCCACTTGATCACGTGCAAGTCGCGTAACCCGCCGGGCGCCTCCTTCAGGTTCGGTTCCAGCGCATAGGGTGTGTCCTGGTGCTTGGCATGGCGCTGTTCCTGCTCCAGCTTCTTCGCCTTGTAGAACGACGCCGGGTCGAACGCCTGGTGAAGGGCGACTTCGAGCTTCCGGTAAAGTGTGGAACTACCGGCGAGAAAGCGCGCCTCCAACAGCGTTGTCCGCACTGTAATGTCGGCTTCCGCGGCCTCCAGACAGGCTGCAATCGTGCGTACGCTGTGACCGGCCTCTAGCCCGACGTCCCATAGCTGCCCGACGAGCCGTTCGAGCCGGCTGCGCTCTTCGGTCGATGGTTCCCTTGCGAGCAGGATCAGTACGTCGATATCCGAGAACGGGAACAACTCCGCGCGACCATATCCGCCGGTGGCCGCCAGCACAGCACCCGTCGCCGGTTGCATTTCGCGCCATATTGCCTTGATAGTTCGATCGATCAGGTTCGAGTGGCCGCGCAGCAGGGCGCGCGGTTGCGGTCGCCGCAGGTAGGCCTCGCGCAAGGCGCCGCGCGCAGCCTGTAACTGCGCACGAACCTGCGAGAGGGGCGTGCCGGGTCTGGGCTGCGCAGCAGCCATGATTTACGCGGCGAAGGCTGGCGGCGGCGGCGAGTTCGACGACACCGTCAGCACTTGATAACCCGACTCGGTAACAAGTACGGTGTGCTCCCATTGAGCCGAAAGGCTGTGATCTTTGGTGACGATCGTCCAGCCGTCGGCCAGTTCGCGAATCGCGGCCTTTCCGGCGTTGATCATCGGTTCGACGGTAAAAGTCATGCCCGGCTCGAGAACCAGGCCCATGCCCGGTTTGCCGTAATGCAGGACTTGCGGCTCTTCGTGGAAATTACGCCCGATACCGTGGCCACAAAATTCCCGCACGACGGAAAACCCGTTTCTTTCCGCATTTGTCTGGATTGCGGCGCCGACGTCGCCCAAGTGCCCGCCCGGACGTACCCGCATGATGCCGAGCCACATGCATTCGAACGTGACTTCGACCAACCGGCGGGCTTGGACGCCGGGCTCACCGACGTAAAACATGCGGCTCGAGTCGCCGTGGAAGCCTTCCTTTATCACCGTCACGTCGATGTTCAGGATATCGCCGTTCTTGAGCACCCGGTCACCGGGTATGCCGTGGCAAACCTGATGATTCACCGAGGTACAGATCGACTTGGGATAGGGCTTGTAGCCGGGAGGGGCGTAGTTCAGCGGCGCAGGAACAGTGTCTTGCACCTTGACCATGTAGTCGTGGCACAAGGCATCGAGTTTGTCCGTCGACACCCCGGGGCGCACATGAGGCGTGACGAAATCCAGCACTTCGGACGCCAAGCATCCAGCGACCCGCATTTTTGCGATCTCGTCGAGCGTCTTACGAGTAACGGCCATGTGCGGGGAAAAGGCGTGGAGGATACGAGAATCGCTTTCGAGGGGCAATTCTATTGAGAGCTGATTGCTGATTATGCTAGAATTTCTCGCTGGTCGGGGCGCGTCAGCCTGACGTGTCATGACCAAATTTCCCGCCCGGCCGGTTAGGGTGCCCGGTTCTCACCGGGTCGACGGTTCGGCCGCGCGGCAGACCCAACCCTAAAAGGAGCGATAGTGTCAGTGACCATGCGTCAAATGCTCGAGGCGGGGGTCCATTTCGGGCACCAGACTCGATACTGGAACCCGAAGATGGCGCCATTCATCTTCGGTCATCGCAACAAAATCCACATCATCAACCTTGAGACCACCCTGGCAATGTACCAGGACGCGCTCAAGTACATCCGGCGGCTCGCAGCCAATAAGGGCAACTTGCTGTTCGTCGGCACCAAGCGGCAGGCGCGCGAGATCATACGTGAAGAAGCCTTGCGCTGCGGCATGCCGTTTGTCGATCACCGCTGGCTCGGCGGCATGCTGACGAACTTCAAGACCGTCAAGCAGTCCATCAAGCGCCTGAGGGAGATGGAGCAAATGGCGCAAGACGGGACATTTGAGCGCATGTCGAAGAAGGAAGCGCTGGGATTGCAGCGAGAACTGGTAAAACTGAACCGCTCCCTCGGCGGAATCAAGGATCTGGCGGGTCTGCCCGACGCGATGTTCGTGATCGATGTGGGCTATCAGAAGGGCGCGATCGCGGAGGCAGTCAAGCTCGGCATCCCTATCGTGGGGGTTGTGGATACCAACCATTCTCCGGAGGGTATCGACTACGTCATTCCGGGCAACGACGATTCGAGCCGTGCCATCAGGCTGTATGCGCGCGGTGTGGCGGACGCCGTGCTCGAAGGACGCTCTCAATCCGTGGAAGAGATTGTTGAGGCGTCGCGCGACGAGTTCGTCGAGGTGGACGACGAGGCAGGCGAGGATTGATACGGACGCACTTCGGGCTGTGAAAAGGGGGCCGATGGCCCCTTTTTTCACTCTGGAAGTTGGAATCGACCAATCGGGGCGGGACAGCCCGTGGCAAGGAGCAGTCGGCAATGGCAGATGTCACCGCAGTCCTGGTGAAGGAGCTCCGGGAAATGACCGGGCTTGGAATGATGGAGTGCAAGAAAGCGCTTAGTGAAACCGGTGGCGACCTGCGCAAAGCGGAAGAGCTTCTGAGGATAAAAAGCGGGGCCAAGGCGAGCAAGGCAGCCGCGCGGACTGCCGCGGAAGGCGCTATTGGCGCGTACCTTTCTCCGGACGCCCGCGTGGGCGCTCTGGTTGAGGTCAACTGCGAAACGGATTTCGTGGCAAGGAACGAGGATTTTCTCTCCTTCGCGAACAGGCTCGCCGAGTTGGTCGCGCGCTCCAATCCAGAAGATCTCGATGCATTGGCCTCCCTCGCGCTCGATAGCGTCAAAGTGGAAGACCGAAGAAAGAGTCTGGTGCAGAGGATCGGTGAGAACATATCGATTGGCCGTTTCGAGCGGGTACAGGCCATGTCCCGCCTCGCGCTGTACCTGCATGGGACAAAAGTCGGCGTTCTTGTGGACTACGACGGACCCGAACAGGTCGGCAAAGACCTTGCCATGCATATTGCGTTCGCCAAGCCCCAATACCTCGCAAAAAGCGACGTCCCGGCCGATGTGGTGGCGCATGAGCGAAATATCCTCGCGGCGCGGGCAAAGGAATCTGGCAAGCCTGATGAGATCGTCGCCCGAATGGTCGAAGGCGGCGTGAACAAGTTCCTCGGTGAAGCCGCCCTTCTTGGGCAGCCGTTCGTGAAGGACGACAAGCTAAGCATCGAAAAAATGCTCGACGCGCATAAGTCAAAGGTGCATGGGTATAAGTTCGTTGCTAGGCGGGCGTAGGCGCGCGCTGGAGAAACACGGCCTTGACACCCAAATACAAGCGCATTCTGCTCAAGCTTTCCGGCGAAGCGCTGATGGGGAGCGATCCGTACGGAATCAATCGCCAGACGATCGAGAGCATCGTCGCCGAGATCGCGCAGGTAGCGAGTTTAGATGTGGAGATCGGTGTCGTGATCGGCGGTGGAAACATCTTTCGCGGAGTTGCGCCGGGCGCCTCCGGCATGGATCGCGCTACCGCGGATTACATGGGAATGCTCGCCACCATCATGAACGCGCTGGCGTTGCAGGACGCCATGCGCCACGCTGGACTGGCAAGCCGAGTTCAGTCCGCGCTGAACGTGGATCAGATTGTCGAACCCTACATCCGAGGCAAGGCGATCCGCTACCTGGAAGAAGGCAAGATCGTGATCTTCGCGGCCGGCACCGGAAATCCGTTCTTCACTACTGACACGGCTGCCGCGTTGCGCGGAAGCGAGATGGGAGCAGAAATAGTGATCAAGGCAACCAAGGTCGACGGCGTATATACGTCAGATCCGAAGAAGGATGCTGAGGCAAAGCGATATGGCCGCATCAGCTTCGACGAAGCGATCTCCCGTAACCTCAGAGTGATGGATGCGACCGCACTCACACTCTGTCGCGACCAGAAGCTTCCGATCAACGTTTTCAGCATCTTCAAGAAGGGCGCGTTGCGGCGCGTTGTTCTCGGCGAAGACGAGGGCACGCTAGTGCACGTGTGAGTCTGCAGAGGAGGCCGACATGATTCCGGAAATCAAGAAGAGCGCCGAGCAGAAGATGGGCAAGAGCATCGACGCGTTCAAATCGGATTTGTCGAAGGTGCGAACCGGACGCGCGCATACCGGTATTCTCGATCACGTCATGATCGATTATTACGGTACGCCCACGCCTTTGAATCAGGTGGCGAAAGTCACCTTGCTCGACGCTCGCACGATCGGAGTAGCGCCGTTCGAGAAGAAGATGGTGCAGGCGATGGAAAAGGCGATTCGCGAGTCGGACCTCGGGCTCAATCCCGCCGCCATGGGCGAAACCATCCGGGTTCCAATGCCTGCGCTCACCGAAGAGCGGCGCAAAGAGCTCATCAAGGTGGTGCGCCATGAGGCGGAGAATGCGCGGATCGCAATTCGCAACCTGCGGCGCGATGCAAATCACACGCTCAAGGAAGCGCTAAAGAAGAAAGAAGTCTCAGAGAACGACGAGCGCCGGGCTCAGGACGAGGTGCAGAAGCTCACCGACCGCCATGTTGCGGAGATCGACGCTCTCCTGCAGCAGAAGGAAAACGAGTTGATGGCGGTCTGAGGGTGTGATGAGCAAACACGCGAGTTCGACCCGGGTAATTCCGGCGCACGCCAATCTTCCGCGGCACATCGCCATCATCATGGACGGAAACGGCCGTTGGGCGAAACAGCGTCATCTGCCGCGGTTCGCGGGCCACAAGCGCGGCGTCGAATCCGTACGGGCGGTGGTCAAGGCCTGCGCCCAACTAGGCGTGGAGTACCTTACTTTGTTTGCCTTCAGTTCGGAGAATTGGCGGCGTCCGCGGGACGAGGTTGCGCTGCTAATGCAGCTCTTTCACGGCGCCCTGCGCAACGAGGTGGAGAAGCTGCACCGAAACGGTATCCGTTTGAAATTGGTCGGCGATACGCAGCGATTCGACCCGAAGATCCGGGCGTTGATCGAACGCGGCGAAGCACTGACCGCGAACAATGCGGGATTAACTCTGACCGTCGCCGCGAATTATGGCGGCCGGTGGGATATTCTGCAGGCCATGACCAGACTCCTGCATGAGCGTCCCGATGCGGCAACGGTCTCGATACGAGAAGAGGCCGTCGCGCAGTACTTAGCAATGAGTTATGCGCCCGAGCCCGATCTGTTCATTCGCACGGGCGGCGAGCAACGAGTGAGCAATTTCCTTCTCTGGCAGCTCGCCTATACGGAACTCTATTTCACCGAAACTCTGTGGCCGGATTTTGATCGCCGCGCGCTGGAGGACGCGATTGCATCGTATCGCCAGCGCGAGCGGCGTTACGGCCGCACCAGCGAGCAGGTCGGAGCGCCGACTGCGGCGACCGTAGCGTCCGGTTCGGAGTCGGCCACGGGCACCGTGGCCTGAACGGCTTGCTGTCTACCCGGATCCTGACCTCAGTTGTTCTCTTGGCCGCTTTCTGCTCGGCGCTCATCCTGCTCGGACGCATCCAGTTTGCGGTTTTGGTGGCTGTGCTGGTCGCCTTGGGTTCCTTCGAGTGGGGCAAGCTTTCCCACTTGCCGTTGGGTGCGGCGACTGCTTACGCTGGTTCGGTGACGGTCGCATTCGCAGCCATACTGTGGACGCTCGATCCAATAGAAGTCCGGCACAGCGTGTTAGGCGCGATTTTCGGCAGCGCGCTATTTCTTTGGCTTGCAGTGCTACCAGCGTGGCTCCGAGTTGGCGTTGAAAATCGTCCTAAAGCGTTACTTCCGATTACTGGCTTTGCTGTACTCTTACCAGCTGCGCTGGCCATGGTCGTCATGCGAGGTACTGAACTCCTGTTGGTGCTGGGTTTGGTATGGATCTCCGATAGCGCAGCATATTTCACCGGGCGAGCGCTCGGCCGGCACAAGCTCGCGCCCGGGATTAGCCCCAGCAAGACCTGGGAAGGGGTCGCCGGCGCTGCCTTGGCGACCGCAGGCTACGCTATCATTTGCGCGGTGTTCGCACCGCAGCTCGCCGAGCATGTTCGAGGCACAGTCTGGGTGGTGTATATGGCGGGCGCCGAGTTGCTCTTGCTTGCGAGCGTTCTCGGCGATTTGTTCGAATCGGCGCTTAAACGGCAGGCGTCGGTTAAGGATAGCGGAACACTGCTTCCCGGCCACGGTGGCGTGCTGGATCGGATCGATAGTGCGACAGCCGTGCTTCCGATTGCCGCGTTGCTATTGTATTGGATGACGAGAACGTGAGCGCAACTGCATCACGAGCGGAGCATGACCGGAGCACACGGGGGCTCACCGTCCTAGGCGCCACTGGGTCTGTCGGCGCGAGCACGCTCGATGTTGTTGCGCGTCACGGCGACAGATACTCGATATTCGCGCTAACTGCCGATCGGTCTGCAGATGCACTACGCGAGCTGTGCGTTCGGCACCAGCCGCGCTACGCCGTTCTTTCCGGGTTGGAGGAGAGCACGCCTGTCAGGCGACGGTTTTCGGACGCGGGTTGCCGCTGCGAGCTGCTATTCGGCCGTAAGGCGCTTGAGGATGTCGCGACCAGCGCGGGCTCGGATGTCGTGATGGCGGCCATCGTCGGTGCGGCGGGCCTGGCACCGACTCTCGCCGCCGCGGCAGGGGGAAAGCGCGTATTGCTCGCCAACAAGGAAGCGCTGGTCATGGCAGGCGCCCTGTTCATGAACGCAGTACGTGGCGCCGGCGCGGAACTTCTGCCGATCGACAGCGAGCACAATGCAGTATTTCAGTGCCTGCCGCACGGTGCACATGCAAAACCTCTGCTGGCAACGGTTCGGAGAATTCTGCTGACGGCTTCAGGCGGCCCGTTCCGTTCGGTTCCGCTCGATAGGCTGGCTGGAGTGACGCCCGACGAGGCTTGTGCGCATCCCAATTGGGTTATGGGTCGCAAGATATCGGTCGACTCGGCCACTATGATGAACAAGGGGTTGGAAGTCATCGAGGCACGCTGGCTGTTCGACATGGAACCGGAGCAGATCGAGGTCGTCATTCATCCCCAGAGTATCGTGCATTCTCTGGTCGAATACGTGGACGGCTCGGTGATTGCCCAGCTTTCGAACCCGGACATGCGGGTGCCGATCGCGCACGCGCTCGGGTTCCCGGATCGGATTAATTCGGGCGCGGCCCCGCTCGATTTGGGTGCCATCGGTCAACTTTCGTTCGAGCGCCCCGATCTCGCCAGATTTCCATGCCTTGCGCTCGCCTACGCGGCGCTGCGCGCCGGTGGCAACGCGGCGGCAGTCTTGAACGCGGCAAATGAAATCGCGGTCGAGTCTTTTCTTGCGGGGCGTCTGCGTTTTACCCGGATTCCGGAGGTTGTCGAGGCCTCGCTCGAATCGGTGCCGATGGGCTCCGTCAGTGACCTTGCCGGCGTTCTCGACGCCGACAGGCGCGCGCGCGCGGCGGCGGCGTCAGCTGTTGCGCGCATTATGGGGCGGGCTGCATGAGCTTCCTACACACCGTGGTCGCATTCGCGGTGGCCCTGGGCATACTTATCGTGGTCCACGAGTACGGGCATTACCTGGCAGCACGATTGTGCAATATCAAGGTCCTGCGGTTTTCTGTCGGCTTCGGCAAACCGATCGTGACCTGGCGCCGCGGGCGCGACGGCACGGAGTGGACGATCGCGGCGGTGCCTCTTGGCGGTTACGTAAAGATGCTGGATGAGCGCGAGGGTGTCGTCGCGGCGGAAGACCTGCCGCGCGCGTTCAACCGGCAAAACGTGTGGAAGCGCTTCGTGGTGGTTGTGGCGGGACCCGTATTCAATTTCATTTTCGCGGTGCTTGTCTACGCCGGGCTTTTCATGCATGGACTGCCCGAAGTGCGTCCCGTCATCGCGAACCCTCCGTCGGGCACGCTTGCCGCGCAAGCCGGGTTCCGCGGCGGGGAGACGCTGCGGTCGATTGACGGAAAGCCGGTCAGAACGTGGGGGGAAGTCAGGTGGCGCTTGCTCGAGGCCGCCTTGCAGCACGAAGTGCTTTCGATCGAGGCGATCGACGAACGTCAGCACGTATCCGTGCTGACGTTAGATCTACGCGGCGTTAACGACAACGAGGTCGAGGGAGATCTGCTGGCGCGCCTTGGGCTGCAGCTCTTCCGCCCGACGCTCGAGCCAGTGCTCGGAAGACTGGTCGCAAGCAGCCCTGCGGAACACGCGGGGCTTGTGGCCGGAGATCGCATCACCCGCGTGGACGGGGCGCCAGTCGAAACCTGGGAAAGCCTGGTGCGCGTGATTCGCGCCAATCCGGAGAAGACGCTCAAGCTCGATGTTCTCCGTGGCGGTGAAACTCTTCGGCTCCAGGTGCGGCCAGAGCTGATAGAGGTGAATGGCGAAAAAATTGGACGCATCGGTGCGGCACCGTACGTGCCTGCTTCCCATGCCGACCGCATGCTGGTGCAGGTTCACTACGGCGCCGTGGAAAGCTTGCTCAAGGGCGCAGGCAAGACCTACGACATCGCGCTCTTCAGTTTGAGAATGATCGGGAAGATGTTGGTAGGTGAGGTGTCCTGGCGAAACCTGTCAGGGCCGGTGACCATCGCCGATTTTGCCGGGCAATCTGCGCAACTGGGTTGGATTCCTTATGTCAATTTTCTCGCGCTGATCAGCATCAGTCTCGGTGTCCTCAATCTACTGCCCATCCCGCTGCTCGATGGCGGACACTTGATGTACTATTCGGTCGAGATCATAAAGGGCAGCCCGGTTTCAGATCGCGCGATGGAACTCGGTCAGCGCGTCGGGCTGACGCTACTTCTGGTCATGATGGCCTTTGCGTTTTACAACGACCTGAATCGCCTGCTCTCCGGCTGATCGATGCGCAAAGGACTACTCCGCGCGCTCGGTTGCGGCCTGTTCGCGTTCGCGATGAGCGTTGCGGCGCAGACGTTTAGCCCGTTCGTAATCAAGGATATCCGTCTCGAGGGACTGCAGCGGACGGAGCCTGGAACGGTATTCAGCTACCTGCCGGTCAAAGTGGGCGAGACAATGACCGAGGCGAAGGCCCAGCAGGCGCTGCGAGCGCTGTTCGCCACCGGGTTTTTCAAGAATGTTCGGCTTGAGGTGGACAAGGACGTTCTTGTGGTCGTCGTCGAAGAGCGCCCGGCGATCGCGCAAATCGATTTTTCCGGCGTGAAGGAATTCAGCAGCGACGCTTTAAAGAAGGTGCTGCGGGAGCAGGGACTGGCCGAAGGACGCATCTTCGACCGCGCAGTACTCGACAAGGCAGAGCAGGAGCTCAAGCGCCAGTACCTGTCCAAGGGTCGCTACGCGGCAGAGGTCCAGACCACGGTAACACCGCTCGAGCGCAATCGCGTCGGGATAAACATTGCGGTAACCGAAGGTGACGTTGCGAAGATCCGTTCGATCAATATCGTCGGCACGCATGCGTTTCCGGAGAAAGATCTGCTTGGGCTTTTCGCTCTGCGGACCCCGGGATGGATGACCTGGTACACCAAGAACGATCAGTATTCGCGCCAGCGTCTGGCGGGTGACCTGGAGACTCTGCGTTCTTACTATCTGGATCGCGGCTATCTCGATTTCAACATCGATTCGACTCAGGTGTCGATAACGCCCGACAAGCGCGACATCTACATCACGGTGAATATCACGGAAGGGGAAAAGTACACGGTCTCTGATGTGAAGCTGGCCGGACAGATGCTCGTGCCGGAGGCCGAACTGCGAAAGCTCATCAAGATCAAACCGGGCGACGTTTTTTCGCGCGCGAAGCTGACCGAAACTACCAAAGCAATCACCGAGCGGCTGGGCAATGATGGCTACGCGTTCGCGAATGCGAATGCCGTACCTCAGGTCGACAAGCCGAAACGCGCCGTCGCGTTTACCATTCTGATTGATCCCGGACGGCGGGTCTACGTGCGTAGAATTCTGGTGAGCGGCAACACGAGGACGCGCGACGAAGTGGTGCGGCGCGAGATGCGACAGCTCGAAGGAGCGTACTATGACGCTTCCAAGATTCAGCTTTCGCGCCGACGTATCGATCGGACCGGATACTTCTCTGATGTCACGGTAGACACCCAACCCGTGGAGGGCAGGTCGGACCAGGTCGACGTCGATTTCACGGTGCAGGAGAAACCGACCGGGGCGCTGCTGCTCGGGGCCGGCTTTTCGACCGTCGACAAAGTGATCATTTCCGCATCGATCACGCAGCCCAACGTTTTCGGCAGCGGCAAGTACCTCTCCTTGCAGGTGAACAGCGGCAGCGTGAACAAGACGTATTCGCTGTCATACGTCAATCCCTACTATACGGTCGATGGGATCAGTCAGGGATTCGACATTTACAAGCGCGATGTCGATGCATCGACGCTCCTGATCGGCGCCTTCCAGACTAAGACGCTCGGCGCAGGGATTAAATACGGTTATCCGTTGAGCGAGGCGGACTCAGTCAGCTTGGGGTTCAATGTCGAGGACGTTGATCTGACCGTATATTCCAACAGTCCTTTCTCGTATACCGAGTTCGCGAGCGACTTTGGCACTCATTACACCTACGGGGCAACGACCCTAGGTTGGGCGCACGACACGCGGGACAGCGTAATTGTGCCGACTTCCGGCGTGCTCTCGCGCGCGAGCCTCGAATTGGGCGCCGGCGACCTGGAGTACTACAAGCTGAATCTCTCTCAACAGTGGCTTAAGCCGCTTAGCCGCCAGTACACGTTGCGCCTGGCCGGGACTCTCGGTTTCGGGGGCGGCATTGGAGACAAACCCTTGCCGTTCTTCAAGAACTATTATGCCGGCGGACCAGACACGGTAAGGGGCTATGCAACGTACTCGCTTGGTCCGAGGGATCCCCTTAATAATGCGCTTGGGGGCAGCCGCGAGGTGGTGGGTACCGCCGAGATCCTGTTTCCTATGCCGGGTGCGGAAAACGACAAGTCACTTCGGCTCAGCGCGTTCGTGGACGCCGGGCAGGTCTACGCCGATGGAGAGAAGGTCTCGCTAAGCGAACTACGCTACTCGACCGGGCTGGGGCTCAACTGGAGTTCTCCGTTCGGCCCCCTGCGCCTGTCTCTTGGCATTCCGCTCAACACGAAGCCGGGCGACAACGTGCAAAGGTTACAATTCACATTTGGCACTGCCTTCTGAGTTCGACCTCGATATGATCACCATACGGTCTCCCGGAGTTCTCGCCGTCGCGGCCTTGTTGGCGGCTACGATGCCGGCCTCTGCGTTCGCCCAAGCCAAGATCGGCTTCGTCAACACGGAGCGAATCTTGCGCGACTCTGCTCCTGCGGCGCAGGCCTCAAAGAGGCTGGAAAGCGAGTTCGCCAAGAAGCAGCAGGATCTGCAGAAGCTTGCCGATCAAGTCAAGAAGATGCAGAGTGATCTCGAAAAAAACGCGGTGACGATGTCCGACGCGCAGCGCCGGACCAAAGAGCGCGATTTCAACGACCTCAACCGGGAGCTGCAGCGCAGAGACCGTGATTTCCGCGACGAAGTCAATCAACGCCGTAACGAGGAGATGGCGCAGTTGCTAGATAAGGCGAACCGAGTCATTCGGCAGATTGCAGAGCGAGAGAACTACGACGCCATCCTGCAGGATGGGGTTTACGTCAATCCGCGTATCGACATAACCGACAAGGTTATCAAGGCGCTGGAGGGCAAGCCGCCCGCGAAATGACATGCCGGTGCTCTACACGCTCGCGGAGATCGCCTCGCGCCTCGGCGGCCGCGTGGTCGGCAACCCGGATACACTCATTCGACAGGTCGGTTCCCTGGAGCGTGCCGGTGCGGACCAGATTGCGTTCTTCTCGCATCTCCGGCACAGAGCCAAGCTTGAACTGACACATGCAGGCGCTGTCGTAATTGGCCACGGCACGCAGGACCTCACCGGCATCCCGCGAATAGTCTGCGAGGAGCCGTACGCATATTTTGCTCGCGTGTCTCAGCTGTTCAATCCGATCGAGGCACCGGAACCGGGGCAGCATCCCACGGCGCAGGTCTCGTCGGCTGCGCGCGTGGCTGCATCTGCGCGGATTGACGCCGGGGCAGTCGTAGAGGATGAGGCGCGCATCGGCGAGCGGGTTTGGATCGGAGGCGGATGCCACATAGGGCAGGGCAGTGAGATCGGCGAGGACAGCAGGTTGTATCCCTCTGTCGTCGTTTATCATCGATGCCGGATCGGGCGGCACGCAATTATCCACTCCGGCGCGGTGATCGGAGCCGACGGATTCGGAATCGCCGAGCATGCAGAGGGGTGGATCAAGATTCCGCAGATCGGGGGCGTCGTGATCGGCGACGACGTCGAGATTGGCGCCAACACCACCATCGATCGAGGTGCGATCGACGATACCATTGTCGAGGACGGAGTGAAGCTCGATAACCAAGTGCAGATCGGGCACAACGTGCGAATCGGCGCCCATACGGCCATTGCGGGTTGCGTCGGCATAGCCGGCAGCGCCACGATCGGCCGGCACTGTACGATCGGCGGTGCCGCGGTGATTCTGGGACACCTCAGCCTGGCCGATCAGGTCAATGTTTCGGCGGGCACGCTGATCTCGCGCTCGATCGACGGCCCGGGCACCTTTACGGGCGTTTTTCCGTTCGATCGTAACGCCTCGTGGGCGCGAAACGCAGTCTTGCTGCGCAACCTTTCCGACCTCGCAGACCGTGTTCGCGCACTGGAAAAGCTACTCCGGGCAAAGGAAAAAAATGGCTGAGATGGACGTTTACGATGTGCTCAAGCACCTTCCGCAGCGCTTTCCGCTGCTGATGGTCGACCGGGTGACCGAGTGCGAGCCGGGCAAGCGGATCGTCGCGCTGAAGAATGTTTCCGTTAACGAACCGTATTTCCCCGGGCATTTCCCGGGCCGGCCGATCATGCCGGGGGTTCTCATTCTGGAGGCTATGGCGCAAGCCGCGGCAATCCTGGTGTTCCGCACCGTGGGGGAGCAGCCGGGAGAGGACGGATTGTATTACTACGCAGGCATCGACAAGGCGCGCTTCCGGAAACCCGTCGTTCCCGGAGACCAGCTGGTCATCGAGATCGCAATCATCGGCAGCAAACGCGGCATCTGGAAATTCTCTTGCGCCGCACGAGTCGGAGGCACGATCGTAGCGGAGGCCGAGATTCTCTGCACCGGGCGCACGTTCGCCACCGAGGGCGCATGATTCATCCGTCGGCGATCGTTCATCCGGAAGCCAAGCTGGCGCCGGACGTGTCGATTGGCCCGTTCGCGATCGTCGGCCCGCAGGTCGAGATCGGGGCCGGAACGTGCATCGAATCGAATGTGCTAATCGAGGGACGCACCCAAATCGGGCGCAACAACCGCATCTTCCCGTTCGCCTCGATCGGTGCCGCGCCCCAGGACAAGAAGTACACCGGCGAAGATACGGCGGTGGAGATTGGCGACGGCAACACGATCCGGGAATACGTGACGATCAACCGCGGCACGGTCCAAGACGCGGGCGTAACCAGAATGGGAAACGACAACTGGATCATGGCATATGTGCACTTCGCGCACGACTGCCAGATTGGCAG
>JBOIFB010000043.1:0-14462 GCA_050741415.1 Burkholderiales bacterium
GCGCTGGCGATGGGCGCCAAGCTCGCCCCGCGGCAGATCGTCGCGCTGGCGCTGGCGCTTGCCGCGGCGATTGCGCTGCCGTGGTTCATCAGCGATTACCGAAGCTTCCAGTTCACCCTGGCGATCAGCTACGCGATCGCCGTGCTCGGACTCAACATCCTGACCGGCTACAACGGGCAGTTTTCGCTCGGGCACGGAGCGTTCTATGCGATCGGCGCATACACCGCGGCGATCATGATGTCGCAGGCCGACATCGCCTACTACTGGACGATTCCGTCCGCCGGTCTGATCTGTCTGGTCGCCGGCTTCCTGTTCGGCCTGCCGGCGCTGCGACTCGAGGGTCTGTATCTCGCGCTTGCCACTTTTGCGCTGTCCGTGGCGACGCCGCAGCTGCTCAAGTACGATCCGATCTCGCCCTGGACTGGCGGAGTGCAGGGGGTGAGCATCCTCAAGCCCGATCCCCCGTTCGGACTGCCGATTTCTCAGGACCGCTGGCTGTACTACTTCACGCTGGCGGTGATGCTGGTGATGTTCGTCTGCGCCTGGAACCTGCTGCGCGGCCGCACCGGGCGCGCGCTGAAGGCGATCCGCGACAACCCGATCGCCGCCAGCTCGATGGGGGTCAACACCGCGCTCTACAAGTCCCTGACCTTCGGCGTGAGCGCGCTCTACACCGGAGTGGCCGGTGCGTTGAGCGCGATCGCGATCCAGTTCGTGGCGCCCGACACCTACAATTTCTTTCTCTCGGTCACCCTCCTGGTCGGGGTGGTGATCGGGGGGCTGGCCTCGATCCCGGGAGCGATCTTCGGCGGGGTACTGATCGTGTTCATTCCCAACCTGGCGGAGCATGTGTCCAAGGCCGCGCCTTGGGCGATCTACGGCATGTTTCTGATCCTTTTCATGTATTTCATGCCGACCGGGATATGGGGATTTATCCGTTTGTTGTATGCTAGGTTCACACGAAGGCGCAAGGCGGGATGAAAGGGCCCGGGTGCCTCGCCGACCGAGACTGCTGTCACCATCGATAACAGGAGGAGTGCATGAAGTTCCAGAAACGATTGCTGGTCGCGGCCGCCGCCGCGGCCTTCGTGCTCGGCGCGGGGAGTGCCGGGGCCGCCAAGATGTACGGGCCCGGTGTGACCGATACCGAGATCAAGATCGGCAACATCAATCCGTACAGCGGACCCGCATCCGCGTACGGCACCATCGGCAAGGGCATCGCCGCCTACTTCAAGATGGTGAACGACAACGGCGGCATCAACGGACGCAAGATCGACTTCATCAGCCTGGACGACGGCTACAGTCCGCCCAAGGCGGTGGAGCAGGCGCGCAAGCTGGTCGAGGAGGACCATGTGCTGCTGATCTTCCAGTCGCTCGGCACCCCGTCCAATACCGCGATCGAGAAATACATGAACGCGAAGAAGGTGCCGCAGCTGTTCATCGCTACCGGCGCCGGCAAGTGGAACGACCCGAAGCACTTTCCCTGGACCATGGGCTGGCAGCCGTCCTACCCGGGCGAGGCGGAGATCTATGCCGCCTGGCTGCTGAAGCACAAGCCCGACGCCAAGGTGGGAATCCTTTTCCAGAACGACGACTACGGCAAGGACTACCTCCACGGCTTCCTCAAGGGCCTGGGCGCCAAGGCGAAGAAGATGGTGGTGGCCAAGGAGTCCTACGAAACGACGGATCCGACGGTCGATTCGCAGATCATCAAGCTCAAGGACTCGGGCGCAGACACGTTCTTCAACATCACCATTCCCAAGTTCGCCGCGCAGGCGATCCGCAAGGCCTACGACTCGGGCTGGAAGCCGCTGCAGTTCCTGAATAACGTGTCGGCTTCGGTGGGTTCGGTTCTGAAGCCCGCGGGTCTGGACAAGTCGGTCGGAATCCTCACGACGGCCTACATCAAGGACGCGACGGATCCCCAGTGGAAGGACGACGCGGACATGAAGGCGTGGAACGCCTGGATGGATAAGTACTACCCGGCAGGCGACAAACTCAACAACAGCAACATCTACGCCTATGCGGTCGCCTACACCATGGAGCAGGTGCTCAAGCGCGCGGGCAACGATCTGACGCGCAAGCACGTCATGTACGAGGCTGCGCACCTGAAGAAGCTCAAGGTGCCATTGCTCCTGCCGGGGATCACGGTCGACACTTCGCCGACCGACTACGCTCCGATCCAGTGCGAGCAGCTGGCGAAATTCGACGGTGAGAAGTTTGCGCTCTTTGGCGAGGTCATCTGCCCGAAGTGAGCCTCTAGCTAGCTCTTCAGCGCGGCCGCCGCGCGGCGGCGCTGAAGCAGCAGGATCCCTCCCAGCAGCACGAGCGCCGGAACGAACAGCCACTCCTTGGCCGGGCGCGGGCGCTCGGTTTCGATCCCGGTCACATTGAAGCCCTGCTCGAAGCCGGCCTTGGCTACGCGGAGCCTTATACTTCCAGACATGAAGGCTTCGAGGTCGAGCGGGAATTCGGACCTCATCGCGCAGGTTGCGCGGCTCGCCCGCGGCCAGCTGGATGCGACCGAGGCGGCGCTCGCCGAAGCGTTCACGCGCCTCTACTACGGCCGCGCGGATCCCCTCGAGCTCGGCGGGCGCGATCCGTCGGACCTGGCGGGCGCGGCGGCGGCGCATCTCGAGCTCGGGCGGCGCTTCGCCGGCGAATCGCCCAAGCTGCGCGTGCTCAACCCGCGCCTCGATGCGCATGGCTGGCAGAGCACGCACACCGTGGTGCAGGTCGTGGGTCACGACATGCCCTTCCTGGTCGACTCGACTACCATGGAGATCACCCGCCAGGGGCTCGCGCTGCACCTCGTGGTCCACCCCGTGATGCGCGTGGTGCGCGACGCCAAGGGCAGGCTGCAGTCGGTCGCGGCGCCGGCGGGCACGAGCGTCGGGCGGCTCGAATCCTTCATCCATCTCGAGATCGACCGGCAGACCGATCCCGCGCGCCTGCGCGAAATCGAGCAGGGACTCGCGCGCGTGCTGAGCGACGTGCGCGCCACGGTCGAGGACTGGAGGCCGATGCAGGAGCGGCTGCGTGGACTGATCGCCGAGCTCGCTGCGGCCCGGCCGCCCCTGCCGGCGAAGGAGGTCGACGAAGCGCACGCCTTCCTCGAGTGGCTGCTGGACGACCACATGACGCTGCTCGGCTTCCGCGACTACGACCTGGTGCGCGAAAACGGCGAGGACGTGCTGCGCATCGTCAAGGGCTCTGGGCTCGGCATCCTGCGCGAAAGCGAGGGCACGACGGTGTCCACCAGCTTCGCCACCCTGCCGCCGGAAACGCGCGCGCGCGCGCACCGGCCGGAGCTGCTGGTGCTCTCGAAAGCGAACGCGCGCGCCACCGTGCACCGCTCGGGCTACCTCGATTACGTCGGAGTGAAGCGCATCGACGCGCAAGGCCGCGTGACCGGCGAGCGGCGCCTGCTCGGGCTGTATACGCACACGGTCTACACCGCCAACCCGCGCGACATCCCGATTCTGCGGCGCAAGGTGGAGCAGGTCCAGGCGCGCGCCGGTTTCCTGCCGGCGAGCCACGACGGCAAGGCGCTGGCCTCGATTCTGGAGGACTACCCGCGCGACGAGCTGATGCAGATCGAACCGGCCGAGCTCTACGCGCACGCGATCGCGATCCTGCAGCTGGGCGAGCGCCAGAGAACGCGCCTGCTGGTGCGGCAAGACGCCTATGGGCGCTTCGTCACTTTCCTGCTGTACGTGCCGCGCGACAAGTACAACACCGAGCAGCGCCAGCGCTTCCAACGCATCCTGGCCGAGGCCTTCGAGGGCACGGCGAGCGAGTTCAGCGTGAGCCTTTCGGATGCGCCGCTGGCGCGCATTTTCATGCTGGTGCGCACCCGGCCCGGCGCGGTGCCGGAGGTCGACGTAGGCGAGCTCGAGCGCCGCATCGTCGCCGCGACGCGGCGCTGGGAGGACGAGCTGCAGGCGCTGCTGCTGGAGCGCGAAGGCGAGGAGCGCGGCAACCTGCTGTTCGCGCGCTACGGCAGCGCCTTTCCGACGGGCTACCGCGAGGATCACCCGCCGCGCGGCGCACTGGTCGACCTTGCGACGATCGACGCCCTAGGCGCGCCGCCGGCGCTGGCGATGAACCTGTACCGGCCGCTCGCCGCCGAGTCCGAAAGCTTGCGCTTCAGGCTGTTCCGCGCCGGCGCGCCGGTCGCGCTCTCGGACGCGCTGCCGATCCTGGAGAACCTCGGAGTGCGCGCGCTGGACGACCGGCCCTACCACGTTCAGACCCCGGATGGCCGCACGGTGTGGATCGTCGACTTCGGCCTCGCGCTGTCAGACGAAGCCGAAGTGGCGCTCGAGCGGGTGCGGCCGCTGTTTCACGATGCCTTCGAAGCGATGTGGTCGGGCCGCGTCGAGCCCGACGATCTGAATCGGCTGGTGCTCGCGGCCGAGCTCTCGGCGCGCGAGATCGCGATCCTGCGCGCCTATACCCGTTACCTGCGCCAGGCGGGGATCCCCTTCAGCCTCGCGTACATGCAGCAGGCGCTGGTGACGCACGCGGGACTGGCCCGGCGGCTGGTGGCGCTGTTCGAGGCGCGCTTCGACCCGGCGCGCGCCTCGCCGGAGACCGAGCAGTCCCTGTTGCGCGAGATCGAGGCAGGCCTGGAGCAGGTGCCGAGCCTGGACGACGACCGCATCCTGCGCCGCGTGCTGGAAACGATGCGCGCCACCACGCGCACCAACGCCTTCCAGCGCCGGAGCGACGGGTCGCCCAAGCCCT
This sequence comes from Burkholderiales bacterium, assembly GCA_050741415.1. Classification (GTDB taxonomy): domain Bacteria; phylum Pseudomonadota; class Gammaproteobacteria; order Burkholderiales; family SG8-39; genus DAHVFK01. The sequence goes on from JBOIFB010000043.1 coordinate 4,750, forward strand.
GCATCTCGCTCAAGTTCGACCCGCGCAAGCTGCCGGAACTGCCGGAGCCGCGGCCGATGTTCGAGATCTTCGTCTACGCGCCGCGCGTCGAGGGCGTGCACCTGCGCGGCGGGCCGGTAGCGCGCGGCGGGCTGCGCTGGTCGGAGCGGCGCGAGGACTTCCGCACCGAGGTGCTGGGACTGATGAAGGCGCAGATGGTGAAGAACGCGGTCATCGTGCCGGTCGGCTCGAAAGGCGGCTTCGTGGTGAAGCAGCCGCCGCTCGGCGGCGATCGCGAGGCGCTGCTGAAGGAAGGCATCGAGTGCTATCGGATTTTCCTGCGCGGCCTGCTCGACCTGACCGACAACCTGGTCGACGGCAAGGCGGTGCCGCCGCCGCAAGTGGTGCGCCACGACGGCGACGACGCCTACCTGGTGGTGGCCGCCGACAAGGGCACCGCGAGCTTCTCCGACATCGCCAACGGCATAGCAGCCGAGTACGGCTTCTGGTTGGGGGATGCCTTCGCTTCCGGCGGCTCGGCCGGCTACGACCACAAGAAGATGGGCATCACCGCCCGCGGCGCCTGGGAATCTGTCAAGCGCCACATGCGCGAGCTCGGCGTCGACCCCCAGTCGCAGCCCTTTACCGTAGCCGGGGTCGGCGACATGTCGGGCGACGTGTTCGGCAACGGCATGCTGCTATCGCGCCACATCAGGCTGGTCGCCGCGTTCGACCACCGCCACGTCTTTATCGATCCCGACCCCGACGCGGGAGCGAGCTTTCGCGAGCGCGAGCGCCTGTTCGCTCTGGCGCGCTCATCCTGGGCCGACTACGACCCGAAGCTGATCTCGCAAGGCGGGGGCGTGTGGCCACGCAGCGCCAAGTCGATCGCGCTCGCACCCGAGGCGCGCCGCGCGCTCGGCATCGACGCCGCGGCACCGGCGCCGAACGAGCTGATCAACGCGATCCTGAAGGCGCCGGTGGATCTGCTCTACAACGGCGGCATCGGCACCTACGTCAAGTCGAGCCGCGAAACCCACGCCCAGGTCGGCGACCGGGCCAACGACGCGCTGCGCGTCGACGGCTGCGAGCTGCGCTGCAAGGTGGTCGCCGAGGGCGGCAACCTCGGCCTGACCCAGCTCGGGCGCATCGAGTACGCGCTCGCCGGCGGGCGCGTCAACACCGATGCGATCGACAACTCGGCGGGTGTGGACTGCTCGGATCACGAGGTGAACATCAAGATCCTGCTCGACGCAGCGGTGCGCGAAGGCGAGCTGACGCTCAAGCAGAGGAACCGGCTGCTGGCCGAGATGACCGACGAGGTCGCGGCGCTGGTGCTGCGCGACAACACCTTCCAGACCCAGAGCCTGTCGGTGGCCGGGCTGGTGGCGCCGCAGCTGCTCGACCAGCAGGCGCGCTTTATCCGCGCGCTGGAGGCGGCGGGGCGCCTCAAGCGCAGGATCGAGTTCCTGCCTTCGGAGGCAGAGATCGCCGAGCGCAAGGTGAAGCGCGTCGGCCTGACGGCACCCGAGCGCGCGGTGCTGCTCGCTTATTCGAAGATGGCGCTCTACGAAGAGCTGCTCGCCTCCGACATCGCGGACGAACCGACTATCGCCGGGGCGCTGGAGCGCTATTTTCCCCACCCGCTGCGTGCGCGCTTCGGGCGCCACATCCAGGCGCATCCGCTGCGGCGCGAGATCGTTGCGACCTACGTCACCAACAGCATGGTCAATCGCGTCGGCAGCACCTTCGTGCACCGCATGCGCGAAGAGACCGGCGCGGACAGCACGGAAGTGGTGCGCGCCTACATGGTCGCGCGCGAGGCCTACGGCATGGTGGCGTACTGGCAGGCCACCGAAGCGCTCGACCTCAGGGTGCCGGGTCGCGAACAGGGCGCCTTGCTGCTCGAGTCGGGCCGCCTGATCGTGCGCGCCACGCTCTGGCTACTGCGAAACCGCAGGCACCTGGCGGACGTCGCCGCGGCGATTGCGCGCTTCCGCCCGGGGGTGGAGGCGCTCGGCGCGCTTCTGCCCGCCGTGCTCTCGGCGCCCGAGCGCGAAGCCTACGAGAAGACGCGCGCGAGCTTTGCGGAGGCCGGAGTGCCGCCGGCGCTCGCAGCGCAGGTTGCGGGCTTCGACGCGCTCGCGGCCGCGCCCGACCTGGTCGAAGCGGGCGAGGCGCTCGGGCGCAGCATCGAGGACGTGACGGCAGCTTATTTCGCGCTGGGCGCCCGGCTCGAGTTCCCGTGGCTGCGCGCGCGCGTGGCGGGCCTCGCCGCCGAGAGCCACTGGCAGGCGCTGGCGAAGGCGGCGTTGCGCGACGACCTGGCCGGCATGCAGCGCCGGCTGACCGCGGACGCCCTGCGCGCCACGGCAGCCCATGGCGACGCGGTGCAGGCGATCGGCGCATGGGAGGAGGGCAATCGCGCCTTGCTCGAGCGCTTTCGCCAGGTGCTCGCCGACCTGCGGGCGCAGGGCGCGCTCGATCTCGCCATGGCCTCGGTCGCCATGCGCGAGCTGCGCAATATCGCCGCGCGCACCTGACGGCGCCCGCAGGCGGCCCGGTCTAGAACGCGCGCTGCAGCAAGCGACCCAGCTCGCCGACGATGCCGCGCCGGAACAGGAGCACGCAGAACACGAATATGGCGCCGGTCACCACGATGACCCAGGAGCCGATGCCGCTCAGCTGATTCTCGAGCGCGACGACCAGGAACGCGCCGACCACCGGCCCCAGCACCGTTCCCACGCCGCCTAGCAGCGTCATCAGAATCACCGTGCCGGAGGTCGTCCAGTGCACGTCGGTCAGGGAGGCGAACTGGAACACGACGGATTTGGTCGCGCCGGCAAGCCCCGACAGCGCGGCCGAGAGCACGAAAGCGAGCAGCTTGAATCGATTCACGTCGTAGCCAAGGGAAAGCGCGCGCGGCTCATTCTCGCGGATCGACGTCAGGACCTGCCCGAACGGGGAATGAATGGTGCGGTAAATGAGCGCGAAGCCGAACAGAAATACCGCGAACACGAAGTAGTACATGGCAAACGAATTGGACAGATCGATGACGCCGAGCAGTTTCCCGCGCGGGATGCCCTGCAAGCCGTCTTCGCCGCCGGTGAACGGCAGCTTGACGGCGAGAAAATACACGATCTGCGCCAGTGCGAGCGTGATCATGGCGAGATAGATGCCGCGCCGGCGAATGGCCAGGCTGCCGAAGACGTAACCGAGGGCGGCCGAAAACAGGGTGCCGAGGAGGATGCCCGGCAGCGGCGGCAGGCCCCAGCGCGCGATCATCTGGCCCGCGATATACGCCCCGCCGCCGAAGAACGCGGCGTGGCCGAACGAGAGAATGCCGGCGTAGCCGAGCAGCAAGTTGAAGGCGCAGGCGAACAGCGCAAAGCACCAGAGCTGCATCATGAGCACCGGGTAGATGCCGAGCGGCGCGAGCAGACCGAAGGCGACGAGGGCGATCCAAAGCCACTTGTTCATGTGCGTGTTCAGGCTTCTTTGCCGAACAGCCCTGCCGGCCGCACAAGCAGGACGATGACCATGATGAAGAAAATCACGGTATTCGCGGCGGGCGGATAAACCACTTTGGTCACCCCCTCGATCAGCCCGAGGCCGAGCCCGGTGACGATGGAGCCCATGATCGATCCCATGCCGCCGATCACGACTACCGCGAACACCACGATGATGAGGTGCTCGCCCATGAGGGGGCTGACGGAATAGATCGGTGCCGCCAGCACGCCGGCGAGAGCGGCCAGGGCGACGCCGAAGCCGTAGGTCAGCGTGACCATCAGCGGCACATTGATGCCGAAGGCCTGTACCAGCTTCGGGTTCTCGGTGGCGGCGCGCAGGTAGGCGCCGAGGCGGGTGCGCTCGATCACGTACCAGGTGGCAAAGCACACCACGAGCGAGGCGCCGATCGTGAACATGCGGTACTTGGGGAAGAACATGAAGCCGAGATTCACGACGCCGCCGAGCGACGGCGGGGTCCCCGGGTAAGGGGTCCCGTTGACGTTGTAGTAATTGGTGAAGAACCCCTGCAGCACCAGGGCGATGCCGAACGTCAGCAGCAGGCCGTAGAGATGATCCAGGTGGTAGAGCCGGCGCAGCATGGTGCGTTCCATCAGGATGCCGAACAGTCCCACCAGGACGGGCGCGACGATCAGGGCGGACCAGAAGCCGATCTGGAAGTGCGGCAACCCGATCCAGGCACCGAACTGGGTCAGTCCGATGAGGGCCACGAAAGCCCCCAGCATGTAAAGCGCGCCGTGAGCGAAGTTGATGATGTTCAGCAGGCCGAAGATCACCGCCAGCCCGAGGCTCAGCATGGCGTAGAACACGCCCTGGTTCAGGCCCAGCGTGGCCTGTGCCAGGACCGCGCTGACGGGGATCATCGGCCGCTTCGCTCGCTTACACTTCAGGCCGCTACTGCGCCATCTTGCAGCCGCCCTGGGCGATGGTCATAAACGCCTTGTCGCCGGGGATCCTGTGCTCGATCTTGAGCAGATCCCAGGGGCCCTTGGACTCCGACGGATCCTTGACCTTGACCAGGAACATGTCGTGCACCATGAGCCCGTCCTTGCGGATGTGGCCCGGCACGCCGAAGAAGTCGATCTTCATCTTGCCGAGCTCGGCGCGCACGGCGTCCGGATCGTCCGTTCCCGCTGCCTTGACGGCATCGAGATACTCCTTCACCGCGGAGTACACCCCGGCATGGTTCATGGTCGGCATCGAACCCATGTGCTTGAAGTAGCGCTCGGCGAACTTGCGCGACTCGGCGTTGCGGTTCCAGTAGTACGCAGTGGTGAAGTTGAGCCCCTTGGCGACCGGCAGCCCCAGGCTCTTCACATCGCTCAGGAACACCAGCATGCCCGCCATTTTCTGGCCAGCCTTGACGATGCCGAATTCGTTGGCCTGCTTGATGGCGTTGATCGTGTCCCCGCCGGCGTTGGCCAGCGCGATCACCTGGGCGCCCGATGCCTGCGCCTGGAGCAGATAGGAGGAGAAATCGGTCGTGCCGAGCGGCGCGCGGACCGCACCCTTGACCGTGCCGCCGAGCGACTTGACCACATCCGAGGTATTTTGCTCCAGCGAGTGCCCGAACGCGTAGTCGGCGGTGATGAAGAACCAGCTTTTGCCGCCGCCGTCCACGATGGCGGTGGCGGTGCCGACCGGCAGCGAGTAAGTGTCGTACACGTAGTGTATGCCGTACTTGGTGCAGTCGGCGCCGGTCAACGCGCTGGAACCCGCGCCGGTGTTGATCGTGATGACCTTCTTTTCCGCCGCCAGCTTCTGCACCGCGATGCCGACCGCCGAGTTGAGGATGTCGGTGATCATGTCCACGTGCTCGGTGTCGATCCACTCGCGCGCCTTGGCGGAGCCGATATCGGCCTTGTTCTGGTGATCGGCGTAGACCAGGCTGATGGGTTTGCCGAGCACCTTGCCGCCGAAGTCCGCGATCGCCAGTTTGGCCGCCTCGACCGATCCCTTGCCGCCGATCGCGCTGTACACGCCCGACATGTCGGTCAGCACGCCGATCCGAACGGCGCCGTCGGAAATTCCCGCTGCGGCGGCGGTACCGAGGCCCATGCTCAACGCAGCCCCGAAAAGAGCTGCACTCCAGATATGTTTCATTTGCCGGTCTCCTTGTAAAGTTGAAAAACTACGTACGCTATACGCTCAAGTACTTGTTGATTCTGTTCATGCTGCTGTCCAGTTCCTGCATGGGGATAAGATCCGCGATCGTTCCGTGCTCGATGATGTAGTGGCGGTCCGCGAGCGGCGCCGCGAAACGAAAGTTCTGCTCCACCAGGATAATTGTATAACCATGCTGCTTGAGCTCGCGGATCACGTTGCCCAGCGCCTTGACGATCACCGGCGCCAGGCCTTCGGTAATTTCATCCAGCAGCAACAGGTTTGCGCCGGTGCGCAGGATGCGCGCCATCGCCAGCATCTGCTGCTCGCCGCCGGAAAGCCGCGACCCCATGCTGCGCTTGCGCTCCTCGAGGTTGGGCATCAGCTTGTAGATCTGCTCGATCGACATGCCGCCGCTGCGCAGCAGGGGCGGCAGCATGAGGTTCTCGCTCACATCCAGGCTGGCGAAGATGCCGCGCTCTTCGGGACAATAGCCGATCCCGAGCCGCGCGATGCGGTGCGTCGGCATGTGAATGGTCTCTCGGCCGTTGAACACGATCGAACCGGTTCTGCGGCCCACGAGACCGAGGATGGCTTTCAACGTCGTCGTGCGGCCCGAGCCGTTGCGCCCGAGCAGCGTGATCACTTCGCCCTTGCGCACCGACAAATCGATGCCGTGCAGGATGTGCGACTCGCCGTAGAAGGCGTGCAGGTCGCTGATCCGGAGCATTTCGCCGAGTGGACCGTCAGTCATGCCCGACTCCCATGTACGCCTCCATGACATCCGGGTTCTGCGACACCGCGGCGTAGCTGCCTTCCGCAAGCACTTCGCCCCGATTGAGCACGGTAATCTGGTCGGCGAGCGTCGCGACGACGCCCAGGTTGTGCTCCACCATGAGGATGGTGCGCTTCTCGGATACTTTCTTGATCAGCGCCGTGATCGTGCCCACGTCCTCCGCCCCCATGCCTTGGGTCGGTTCGTCCAGCAGCATCAGTTCGGGGTCCAGCGCGAGCGTGGTCGCGAGCTCGAGCGCGCGCTTGCGCCCGTAGGCGAGCTCGACCGTCATCGTGTGCGCGGATTCTGCCAGTCCGACGGCCTCCAGCAGCTCCATCGCCCGATCGTTCAGGCGCTCGAGGCTTCGGTCGGACTTCCAGAACTTGTACGACAGGCTGCCGAGCGAGCGCTGCAGGGCGATGCGCACGTTTTCGAGCGCGCTCATATGCGGGAACACGGCCGAGATCTGAAACGAGCGGATCATGCCCTGGCTGGCAATGTCCACCGCGGTGCGCCGCGTGATGTCCTGGCCTTTGAAGAGAATGCGGCCGGAGGTAGGCGAAATGAATTTGGTCAGAAGATTGAAAACGGTCGTCTTGCCTGCCCCGTTGGGGCCGATCAGGGCATGAATGTGGCCGCGCGCTACCTGCAGATTGACGTCACTTACCGCGGTAAATCCCCGGAACTCCTTGGTGAGGGTACGCGTTTCCAAGATGCAATCGGCCATCCAGTCTTCTCCCGCTAGCGCGACATACTATAGCGCCGCGTCCACTGCCGCGCCGAGCCGATGCACGATTTCGTCGATTTCGGCCTGGGTGCAGATGAAAGGCGGCGCGAGCAGCACGTGGTCGACGACCGTGATGCCGCGGCCCTCGACCGCGAACGGCAGCGTGCCGCGCAACTGGCGATGCAGGATATGGGTCATGGTTTGGCTTGCTTGCCGACGAAATCGTAGATCGCGGTATGGTCGGCGCCTGTGCCCAGCGCCTGCGCCGCGCGGCGCCAGATATCGCTGCAGTGGCGCGCGAGCTCGGCGCTCGCGCCGACCGCCTCGGCCAGGTGCGCGGCGGTCGCCACGTCCTTGACCATCAGCGCGGCGGAGAAGCCCGAGGCGAAGGTGCGCGAGAGCATGAACTGCTTCACCTTGACTTCGGTGGTGTTGTTGCGCCCGCTCGAAGCGTTGAGGATGTCGGTCATCACTGCCGGGTCGAGCCCGAAGCGCTCGCCCGCCGCGAGCGCTTCGGCGGCGGCGATCATGCCGGCCGCGGAAACGTAGTTGTTGAGCGCCTTCATTGCGTGCCCGCTGCCGAGCGGCCCGGTAAGGAAGATCCGGCCGCCCATTTTCTCCAGCAGCGGCCGCACGCGCTCGATGTGCGCCGCCTCGCCGCCCGCCATGATCGCGAGCGTGGCGTCGAGCGCCTTCTTCACTCCACCCGAAACCGGCGCGTCGACCAGCGCGATGCCCGCCGCGCCAAGCGTCTCGCCCAAACGGCGCGTGCCGACCGGATCGGACGAGCTCATGTCGAGCACCAGCGTGCCGGCGCGCAGCCCCGCGCCGAGCACGCACTCGCGCACTGCCTTGCCCTCGGGCAGCATGGTGAGAAATACGTCTGCGCCCTCGGCCGCCTGCGCGGCCGAGGCGCAGTTGCCGCCGCCCTTGAGATCGAAGCTGCGCAACGCGTAGCCCGCTTGCTCCAGATGGGAGGCCATCGGCCGTCCCATCTGGCCCAGGCCGACGAAGGCAACCGTCCTGAGCGGCATCACACGCCGCGCTCTTTGAAGACTTCCTTGGCGCAGCGGAACGCCACCACCGCGGCCGGCACGCCGCAGTAGATCGCGACCTGCATCAGCACCTCGCGGATCTGCTCCTTGGTCAGGCCGTTGTTGAGCGCGCCGTTGAGGTGCAGTTTCAGCTCGTGCTCCTTGCCCAGTGCCGAGAGCATCGCCAGGTTCAGCATCGAGCGCGTCTTGCGGTCCAGGCCGGGGCGGTTCCAGATGTCGTTCCAGCAGTAGGTGTTGAGCAGCTCGACGAACGGTGCGCTGAAATCGTCGCTCGCGGCCATCGCCTTGTCCACGTACTGCGCGCCGAGCACTTCGCGCCGTGTTTTCAGACCCGCGTCGAAGCGTTCCTTGTGAGAGCGTTTATCCATGCTTTCTCCTTGGGGTTGGGTCAGACAAGATCTTCGTAGCGGATGCCCGCGCGCCGCAGCAGGGCGTCGAACTCGAGCCCGCCCGGGCGCGGCCCCTCGATGACCGCCGCGTTGCGAGCCGGGTTGGTCTCGAGCACCACCTGCGCGATCGGCAGATTTTCGCCCTGCATGGCGTCGCTGGCGGCCTGGATCTCGCATGCGCGCTGCAGCGTCCAGTAGGTGCGGAATGCCAGGGGGATGCTCGGGCACGCGACCAGCAGGCCGTGGTTGCGCAGGATCAGGATCGGCTTGGAGCCCAGGCTCGTCACCAGCCGCGGCTGCTCGGCGAGATCGGTAGTGACGCCCTCGAAGTCGTGGTACGCCACTTGCCCGTAAAGCAGCGAGCTGTAGAAGTTATCGTAGCGCAGGCCGTTCTTCTTGCAGGCCACCGCGCTGCCGGCCGTGGTGTGAGTATGGATGATGCAGTGCGCGTCCTCGCGTGCGGCGTGGATCGCGCTGTGGATCACGAACCCGGCCTTGTTGACCGGCGCTTTCGTGCCGTCGATCGTGTCGCCCCTGGCGTCGACCTTGACCAGGTTGGTCGCGGTGACTTCGCTGTACCAGAGGCCGTAGGGATTGATGAGGTAATGGTGGTCCGAGCCCGGCACGCGGGCGGTGATATGGTTGAAGATGAGTTCAGTCCAGCCGAACCAGTTGAAGGCGCGGTAGAGCGCGGCCAAGTCTAGCCTTGCCCGCCATTCCTCGTCGGGCATCGCATCGGGCTTCAGGCGCAGCAGCTTTTCACTGAGATCCATGAGCGGCCTCCTCCGGAGATGAGGCCGAAGTGTACCGCCGCGCGGCGCGCCGTTGCGCGCATTCGCGGCGCCGCCATCGGGCGTGCGCGCAGCCCAGGGTGACGACCTCGCCCGCGGGTGACGGAATTCGCCAGCAACCGAAAAGCTGCCGCATGGCGGCGACAGTGCGCAATAATTGGCGCATGCTGGTGCACAAGGCCGATACTGGGAGCGTGTTCGAGGGGAGCGCAGACTTGCCGGGGGAACCGGGAAGGCTTCCCGGCTTGAGGCGTGAACGTTCGGCGCGATCGGGCGTCAAATGAGCGACACGAACAACAACATGCAGGGTGGAAATACGGTCAGGATCATGTCTTGGTCTGCGGTGCTCGATGCGCTGTTCAGGCT
>JBOIFB010000044.1:0-14432 GCA_050741415.1 Burkholderiales bacterium
GCCTGATCCAGGGCATTTTTTACGCGTTGATGGCGCTCGGTCTGGCACTGATCTTGAGCCTCAACTCGGTCATTAACATGGCGCATGGTGGATTCCTGGTCATCGGCGCCTACCTCGCCTACACGCTCGCTCCCTATCTCGGCTTCTGGGGTGCGCTGATCGCCGGCCCGCTTTGTGCGGGGGTGATCGGCCTTGCCGTCGAGCGCGTCCTGATCCGCCCACTGTACAAGCGATCGGATCCGCTCTACTCGCTGCTGCTCACGTTCGGGCTGGCGCTGATCATCGAGGACATGACGCGTACGATCTGGGGCGCACAAGGCCTTCCATTCGAAATTCCCGAGATCTTGAATTCTCCGGTGAGTTCGCACTACTTCTTCGTTACCGGGTACCGACTGCTGGTCATGGCCATCACCGTGGTGGTCGTGATCGGGCTCTACTTGCTGCTGCGGTTTACGCGACTGGGCATCCGGATACGCGCCGGTACGCATGACCTTGAGACGGTGTCGGCGCTTGGCGTCAATATCTATCGCCTGCGTGCGCTGAACTTCGGTCTGGGGTGCCTTCTGGCGGGGCTCGCCGGCGCCCTTGCGGCGGGCGTACTCGGACTTACCCCGCCAATGGGCAGCAGCCTCATCATGCCAAGTTTCGTCGCCATCATCGTTGGCGGGGTCGGCAGCCTCGTTGGAAGCATCCTGGGCGGCCTGTTGATCGGCATCGCGGCCGGGATCACTACCACCTACTACCCGGCCGCCAGCGAAGCGGTGATCTATCTGCTCATGCTGATCGTGCTGGTGATCCGTCCGCGCGGTTTGCTGGGACAAGAGGGATTGTTCGAATGAATCGGCGCAATGCGTTGCTCGCAGTGCTTGCGCTGCTGCTCGTATCCCTGCCGCTGTGGCTGCCATACGTGGGCGGCTACACCGCGCTGGGCACCAAAATCCTGGTTTATGGAGTTGCGGTATTGGCGCTCAATCTGCTGCTGGGATTCGCCGGCGGCCTTTCGTTCGGACATGCGGCGTACTTCGGGCTCGGCGCCTACGGCGCCGGCATGACATTGAAGTATCTCGCGCCGTCGACTCCACTCGCAGTGCTGGTCGGCACGCTGGTCGGTGGAGTCGTGGCCACCGCGCTCGGACCGCTTGTGATGCGCAGGCGCGGCATCTATTTCGCGATGATCACGATCGCAATCGGTCAGCTGCTCTACTTCGTCGCGGTGCGCTGGAACGGCGTGACCGGAGGCGAAGATGGTCTCGCCGGCTTCGAACGCCAGCCCCTGCACTTCGGAGGCTGGATCTACGACATTCGAGACGAAACCAAATACTATTACTTCGTGCTGGGGTGCTTTGCGCTGGCCGCGTTTCTGATGCGTAGGTTGCTCGCCTCACCGCTTGGGCATACTTGGGTCGCGATCCGCGAGAACCGCCGGCGCGCGCAGTTTCTCGGCGTGCGTATCGATCTGTACATCTGGGCAGCGTTTGCGATTTCGGGCACCTTCACTGCGCTGGCGGGTGCGCTCAACGCAATGCTTTTCAATTTCACGTCGCCCCAGGATCTGCACTGGATCCTGTCCGGCAACTTCGTGATCATGATTGTGCTGGGCGGTATGCGCAATTTCTGGGGCCCCTTGCTTGGTGTCACGATTTTCGTCGTGGCACAAGACTACTTGTCGAGCGTTACCGACAACTGGATGACGCTTATCGGGCTCCTGTTCGTGCTGATCGTGCTGCTGTTTCCCAAGGGAATTCTCGGCATGCTTTCGCGCCACGGCCGGGGAACGGCATGAGCCTGCTGCGCCTCGAACGAATCAGCTGTCATTTCGGCCAATTGAAGGCAGTACAGGACGTTTCATTCGAAATGAACGAGGGCGAGCTGCGCGCGGTGATCGGGCCCAACGGTGCCGGCAAGACGACTTTCTTCAACCTGATCACCGGTTTCGTGCGACCAACCGCGGGACAGATCTATTTCGACGGCGAGGACATGCGCGACCAAGCTGCGGAATACCGCGTCCGCAAAGGCATTGTACGCACCTTTCAAATCACCGAGGTGTTTCTCGATCTGACGGTATTCGAGAATCTGCGCATCGGCGTCGAAACTGCGACCGGCCTCAACGGGCGTCCCTGGCTCTCTCGGCGGGTACGCAACGAGGTCGATGAGCGCACGGAGGAGCTGCTTACGATCGTGGGACTCAAGGCGAAAGCCGAGCGTGTCGTGGGGGAGCTCGCCCACGGCGATCAACGAGTCGTCGAGATCGCTATCGCGCTCAGCATGAAACCCCGGCTGCTTCTGCTCGACGAGCCGACGGCGGGAATGGGAGACACCGAGACGGAGCACATGGTCGAGCTGGTGCGGAGGCTGCATGCAGATCACCGGCAGTCCATTCTTTTCATCGAGCACGACATGAGCATCGTTTTCGGCATCGCTCAACACATCACGGTCCTTGACCAAGGGTGCCTGCTCGCACAGGGCAGCCCGGCAGAGATCTCGGTGAACGAGAAGGTGCGCGTTGCCTACCTCGGCCAGGAAACCGGTGGCACGAAAAGCGACGCAAGGAGCGCAGCGTGAGCACTATGCTCGGAGCATGCGATATCCACGCCTACTACGGCAAGAGTCATATTCTGCATGGCGTCACTCTCGACTTAAACCAGGGCGAGATCATCACGGTGCTCGGACGCAACGGCGCGGGCAAGACCACCACATTGCGCTGCCTGATGGGATTGACGCCGCCGCGCAGCGGTAGCGTTACTACGCTCGGGCGCGATGTCACCCGCTGGCCGACCCATGCCATCGCGCGGCTGGGCGTAGGCTACGTACCCGAGGGCAGGAAGATCTTCGGCAATCTGACGGTGCAGGAGAACCTGAGCGTGCCCGACGCGCGGCCGGGCGCCTGGGATCTCGATCGCGTGTTCGCGCTGTTCCCGCGCCTGGGCGAGCGGCGTGGCCAGCTTGGACGCCAGCTGTCAGGTGGTGAACAGGAGATGCTTGCAATTGCACGGCCGCTCCTGCTCAATCCCAAAATCATGCTGCTGGACGAGCCGTCGCAGGGCCTCGCACCGCTGGTCGTTCAGGAAGTGATGAACGTCGTGCGCACGATGCGCGATGAAGGCTTGTCGGTCATATTGGTGGAGCAGAACGTTCCGCTGTCGCTCGCGCTTGCCGACCGCGCCTACATTCTCGACGACGGGAAGGTCGTCTACTCGGGAACCGCGGCCGAGCTAGCCGCCAAGCCCGAACTGGTTCAGAAACTGGCTGGCGCGACTGCGCAGCATTGAAACAGATTCAATGCTTGGGGCAGAATCAACGCGATCGCATATAGAACCAGAACCGTAACCAGCAACAAATTCGGGCAAATTGTATGCGGTACGGAAGATGGTTAGGCACGCTAAGTTGCCAATGCCGGTTCGATTCGTACCCCTATCTTCCGAATTTTCCGCGAGAATCCGGTTTTGCCCGGGTGGTGAAACTGGTAGACACAAGGGACTTAAAATCCCCCGATGGGTAACTCCGTCGTGTCGGTTCGAGTCCGACCCCGGGCACCACGTCAACTGCGTCCGAGCCTGAGGCGGGAGTAGTTCCTGCCGAATACGTAGGCATAGTCGCGCGATCGGACCAATTTCTGGGCCAGCAGGACGCCAAGCCCGCCTATGGGCCTGGTACGAACCGTATGGTCGATGCCGACCGGCGCGTGATTGAAGGGATTGAAAGGACGCGCGTTGTCCTCGAATGTGATCGAAACACCCGTTTCGTCGCACGAAAAACCGATCCAGATCGGCTGTTCGGCCTCGCCACCGTGGCCATGACGGATACAATTCGTGAATAATTCCTCAAGCACCACGTTTGTTCTTAAACAGGCATCGCGCGCGAGCCCGGAGTCGGTGCAGAATGTCTCCAGGATGGAGCGGAGATCCCGAAGCGCGCTCATACGGGCAGGAAATACATGAGTTCGCGTGTTTGTCATGTTAGGGCATTATAGTAAGAGACTTGCCAAGGAGGCATTATGCGCGGAGTAACGGTTTTGGCGGGACTGGCAATGGCGGTGCTGGCGTTTAGCGCCGCAGCAGAGGACGCTGGGCAGATCAAGACTGCGCAGGGCAGTGCACAGATCGAGCGAGACGGTCAGCGAATTGCGGTGGCACCCGGAGTTCACGTGCGTCAGTCCGATTCGATTATCACGGGTGTCGACGGAACTGTCGGCGTGACGCTCGCCGACAACAGCCTGCTTTCGATCGGTCCCAACACGGTGATGTCTCTCGACAAATATGTCTTCGATAGCACTACCTACGAAGGTCAGATGGATGCATCCCTGAAAAGGGGTACGATTGCTGTGGTGTCGGGAAAACTGGTCAAGCACACACCGGGCGCGATGAGGATCCATACCCCCGCGTCGATCATGGGCGTGCGTGGCACTAAGTTCATCGTTTCCGTTTCGGAGCCGCGAAGCTGATATGGGCGTCTTGGTCTACGCCGTTCTGCTCGCGGCGTACGTCGTGTTCGGCGTCCCCGCGCATCCGCTCGGTGAAGAAACGGTCGTAGTCCTACCGGGAGAAAACGGCAAGATCGGCGGAGTAGTGGTGCGTCGGGGCATCCAGGAACAGGTCCTCGATACGGCGTATGCGGCAAGTCACATTGGTAGCGATGGAGTGCTGTCGCCGCAGCGGCTGTCGCCGGAGCAGGTGCAGAAGGAGTTCGGTACCACAATTTCAGCGCTACCTGTCAAGCCGGCGACATTCGTTCTGTATTTCATTACCGGTAGCGACGAACTTACTGACGAGTCCAAGTCGAATCTGGATCAAGTGCTGACCGAAATCCGCAAGCGTCCCGTGCCGGATGTATTGCTGATCGGTCACACCGACACGGTGGGAACCACGGAAAGTAACGACATCTTGTCGCGGCAACGTGCCGATAAGGTTCGCGAAATACTGGTCAACGCTGGCATCAAGCCTGACAGAATAGAAGTAACCGGTCGCGGCAAACGAGAACTGCTAGTGCCTACTGCGGACAATGTAGAAGAGCCGCGCAATCGAGGCGTGGAAATTAACGTCCGCTGAGTTCGGTCCCGCGCCAGCGCAAGCAAAGCAGCGTCAAATCGTCCGACGCCTGAGCCCCATGCACGAATTGTTGAACGTCATCGTGCAGAGCACGAATGATGTCTTTCGGTTCGGCGGATTCCGCCACACCTCGCAACACCGCCTCAACGCGTTCGATCCCGTACAGCCTCCAATCCGGGTCCATGGCTTCAGTCACGCCATCGGTCAACACGCACAGCCACTCTCCTGCAGCCAGTTGCCGATAGCGAGTCGTGTACGAATGATTTTCGAGCACGCATAGCGGCGGTCCGTCGCCGATCTCGAATCGCTCCGGCGGGGCATCCGGCTGCTTGCCGTAGGGCGGTTCGTGGCCGGCGTTCGAGTATTCGAGCATACCGGTGCGCACGTCCAGGATGCCGGCAAAGGCGGTTACGAACAGCTCTTCCGGGTTCTCGCGCCTAATCTCGGCATTGGCGCGGATAAACGCGGCGCCGATGTCGTGCCCGCTGCGCATCGCCGCGCTCTTGAGCAACGTCTTCGACAGCGCCATGAATAAGCTCGCCGGCAAGCCTTTGCCCGATACGTCGCCGACAACGAACAAGAGTCGATCGGAGTCTATCATCGCGCAGTCGTAAAAATCGCCGCCTATGGTGCGCGCTGGCTCGAGTAGCGCCGCCACCTTGAAGCGTTGTTCGCGCTCGAAGAGCGCTTCCGGCACCGGTAGAAGGCCCATCTGAATACGGCGCGCAGCCTGCAACTCGCCCGCCACTCTTGCGGCAGCTTCGCGCATCGCACGCCGCTGGCGGTCCGCTTCGGCGAGAGTGGCGGCCAGGAGCGTGCCAAACACGAGCACGACTCCGAGCGCAGGCGAGGCAACGTCCAGCAGCAGTCCGTTCCTGAATGCGACGAGACCGGTCGCGCATAACGCAGCCAGCACGGTGCAGAACGACAGCACGGATGCCCATACCCTCATGGCAGGGACGGCGCCCACCAGCAGCAGGCCCGCGAGCAGCAGCAGTCCGGCTTCGATCCACGAGGCGCCGACAGGGCGTCGCAGAAATTGGCCACCGAATACTTGCTCCAGGATCTGCTGATGAATTTCGACCCCAGGCACGCGTTCCCCGAGCGGCGTTACTTTCTGATCGAGCAACCCGAGGCCGGTCACGCCGACCAGCACCAGCTTGTCGCGCAGCACCTGCGCTGGCAGCCGACCCGCGAGCAGCGCTGCAGCCGAGACTATGCGATCCGGGTCATGCCGGCCGAAATACAGCCAAAACTCTCCGTTCCCCTGGGCGGGAATCGCGAGATCACCCAAGTGCAAGACCAATCGGTCGCCGCCGCGCGCCTCCAGGCCCAGCACGTCGACTCCCGCCGCCACGCGAACCATTTCGACCGCGAGCGATGGCACGTAAAGTTCGCCGATCTGTGCCATGAGCGGAATGCGGCGAATAATGCGCTCCGACTCCACAGCGCTTATCAGGCCGCGTCCGGCAGCGGCCCGATCGAGCTCGGGAAGGCTTTGCAGTTGCCCATTGAACCTCGGCAGAGACGGCAGATTCGAGCCGAACAGCCTGACAGGCGCCACCTTGAGAGGCGTCAGAAAGCGACCGTCACGATACGGCAGGCCCGCGACCGCGAGTACGACCTTGTTGCCACGAATCGCCCGTGCCAGCGCGGCATCGCCCGATCCGTCGGGAGTCGATCCGTCCGGCTCGGGAAAGAGAATGTCGATGCCGACCGCCGCCGGATGATCTGCCGCGATCCGCCGCAGCAGCTCTGCGATACGCGCGCGCGGCCAGGGCCATTGACCGTACTCAGCAAGCGACGGCTCGTCGATCGCCACGACGATCGCCGGAGCCGATTTTCTTTCTCGCGGGTAGAGGCGCTGATATCCGTCGAAAAGCAGATCGCGCACGGAGCGCACCAGCGACGGTTGCAGAATAATCGCCATTGCGCCGGCCAGCAGCACTGCGACGCTGACCGCGCGCTTAGCGGAAACCATTCTTAGAGGTCAAGCTCCAGGCCGTCATACGCAGCCAGCACCTCGAGTCGGTGCCCTTGCTGCGTGAGTTCCTCAAAACGTACGGTCTCCCGCAGGATTTGCTCGATGTCGGAGTCGTCATTCGCTGGTTCGTGGTGGAACAGCGCAATGCGCTTCGCTTTCGCCATCTGGCAAAGCTCGACGCCCATGACGTTGCTCGAGTGACCCCAATCGGCCTTTACCGATACTGCGTCGGCGAGCGAGTACATGGCGTCGAACACGACGAGATCCGCATTTCGAAAGAGCTGTACGAACCCGTCGGTATTCTGGTCGTTTTCCAACTTGTGCTCGGAGTCGGTGGTGTAGACCAGGGTTTTTCCACCCGACTCGAAGCGATATCCATAGGAATCGCCGCCATGCAGTTGCAATTTCGGAGTGACAGCGACTCCCGAGATCTGAGTCGTCTGCCCGGGTGCAATCCGGATGAACTCGATGTCCGCCGCGAGGTGATCGAACGGTACCGGAAAGCAGGGGGGCGATTGCTGCAGCCGGAACGCGTGCTCGAGCACGTCGTGACAGCCGTGGATGCGTATGCGCGTTCCCGGCGAGTACGCAGGTCCGAAAAACGGAAATCCCATGATGTGATCCCAGTGCACATGGGACATGAATACATTCACCATGGCGGGCCGCCCTGCGTTTCGCGCCTGAACATGTTCGCCGAACGCCCGCGCGCCGCTGCCCATGTCGCACACGAAGTATTCATTGCTGCCCGGCTCGAACTCGACGCAGGCCGAGTGCCCGCCGTACGTCCGTCGAAGCGAAAATGGGAAATGCTGATCGACAAAGGCGTGTGCCTTCTCCATGGTATCCAGCTGCCGGCCATTCGCGGCCACTAGCGCCGTTATCAGCCGGTCCCGCACGTCGCGCCAAGTCAAGGAGACCGGGATCGAGCCGCGTGTGCCCCAGAACCGGACCCGCACGTCAAGCCCGATCGTAGGCGCGCGCGGATTCCGGCGAGAGAGATTCCAGGGCCGTGCGCACCGTGGGAAACGCGTCCAGGATCATGCTGAAGCGGCTGATCTCGAAAATCTCCGCCACCACCGGCTGCATCGCGGCAATCAGGATCTTGCCGCCGTGCGCCCGTGCCTGTTTTGCCGCGAGCATAAAACAGCGTAGACCCGCGCTGGAGACGTATTCCAGAGACCCGAGATCGAACACTACGCCGCGTGCCCCCGAGCTTGCGGGCTCCTCGAGGTAGCGCTCGAGGGCGCTGTGAAATGCCGCGCAGTTGTCGTGGTCGAGTCTGCCCGCCGGGGACAGCACCAAGACATCGGCGTACATGGACTTTGCGAGATTCACGGCATGGCCTCTGAAACCGAACCCCCCGTATTGTAATGAACTAACCGCTCTGGAGTTAGTCGTCGCTTTCGCCCGACTCGTAGAGCGCTTCGCGTCCGATCCGGTCGAGGCAAAGCTCGGCCGTCCATGGCAGCATCAGGGCGCCGCAGCGCGAGTCACGGTAGAGCCGCTCGAGAGGCAGCGATTTCAGCATCGACTGCCCGCCGCAGGTGCGAATCGCAAGGCGGCATAGGTCATTCGCGTTTTCCATGATGGTGAACTGCGCCGCATAGGCACGCAGACGCGCGTCCTTGGGAGGGTCGACACGAGCATCTTCCAGCATGCGCAGAAACAGGGCCCGAGTCTGCTCGAGCTTGACCAGCATCTCGGCGACCGCGATCTGCTTGGTCGGATACATCCGTCGCTTCACCGCAGGCATGCCTTCGACTTCCCCGCGCAAATACCGAACGGTGAATTCGAACGCGGCTATGGCGATGCCGAAGTAGGTCGGCGCAAGCGTGGTGAACATGTGCGGCCAACGGCTCGCCGCCTGGAAGTACACGCCGCGCGGCATCATCTGGGCGTCATCCGGCACGAACACGTCCTTGAACAGCAGGGTGCGGGAGACAGTGCCGCGCATCCCTAGGGGATCCCAGTCTCCCGCTATTGTGAGGCCTTGCGCGTCCCCCGGAATCGCCATGTAAAGCGTATCCCGCATCGTCCGCTGCGGCTTGTCCTCGGTGCACAGTACACCGTAATAGTCGGCCGCTCCTGCGAGCGAGGCGAAGATTTTCTTGCCGTCGATTCGCCAGCCACCATCGACCTTGGAGGCGAGTGTGCCGAAGGGCACTGTGCCAGCAGCAGCCGCGCTGCCCTCGGAGAACGGCTGGGCGTACACGGCGCCTCGCTCAACCACGCGTCCGAAGTGGACCTTGCGATGCAGTTCGTGCTCCCGCTTCTGTTCGGCCGTCATATCCAGATCATCTGCGAGGATGCCGGGCCACAGCGTTGAGCACGCGTGCATGTTGAAAGTGAGGGCGGTAGCGCCGCAATACTTGCCGAGGGTGGCCGAGACGATCGCATAGCTGCGCAGGTCCGCGCCCTTGCCGCCGAAGCGTTCCGGCACGCACAAGCCCAGCAGCCCGGTCCGGCGCAAGTCGTCGTAGTTCTCGAACGGAAAGCTCGCTTCACGGTCGTAGCGCGCCGCGCGTTGCGACATGAGAGGTCCGATGGACTCGGCGAGCGCGATCAGGTCCTTTTGCTTCGCGTTCAGAGGGTAGTTCGATCCGGTCACTGAATAACGTGGATCGATGCCTGACAGGACGGACGTCATGCTTCGTAGCGACTGGTATGGTGCGCGAGAAACGCAGCAAGCGCACGGTTGAATTCGTCGGGTTGATCGATCGGACCGAGATGGCCGCAGCCGTCGAGCAGCATATATTCGGCGCCGGGAATCTTGTGCGCCATGCGCTGCATGAGCGAGGGCGGAGCCGTTCGATCCTCGGCACCCGCGAGCACCAGGGTCGGGATTTCGATCCGGGGCAGGAGGGCGCGCCGGTCGAAAGTGGTGAGCATGGCGACGGACTTGCGGTAGGTACCAGGGAGCACGCTCGCCATGATCCGTTCGGCGCGTGCAAGAGCGCCCGTCCGGGACTTGCTGCCTCCCATCGCCGGCATCAGTCGAGCCGAGATCTCGGCCATGGTCCGGCCCTCGTCCAGGGGCGCGATGCGTGCGATGATGAACTGGCGCTGGAAGTCGTCGCCGGCGCCACCGAATGCGGCGCTCGTAAAACATAGCGAAAGCGCCTTGATGTGCTGCGGAAAGCGAGCATAGGCTTCTTGTGCAACGAATCCGCCCATGCTGTGCCCGACCAGAACCACCGGCACATTGCCCAGGCGCTGAATTAGCGCCCGTAAGGCGTGCGCGACACGCTCCAAGTCATAGGGCTCGACCAGCGGGCTCGCGCCGTAACCAGGCTGATCCCAGGCAACTGCGCGATAGCCGAGCCCGGCGAAGTAGGGAAGCTGATCGTCCCATGCGGCATGCCCGCCGCCGACGCCGTGCAGAAATATGAGCGTATCGCCGCCTTGGCCCTGCTCGACGTAAGCGGGCACGCTCACGCTAGCTCGCCCTGAAGTCGTCCGTCGTCGACGATCGTCTCGCCGTCCAGCCGGATGGTGCAATGCCTGAGTGGTAGGTCGTAGTGACCCAATGTTAACCGTCCCGCCATCTCGTTCGCGCCCGTGGAATAGAGGAAATTCCCTGCGAAGGCGCGCTGCTCGGTTCCGTTCAGGTCACGTCGGTCATACATGACCATCGCTTCCCATCGCGCACGCAGGTTCATGCCCCAACCCACGTGCGATACGGCATAGGCCTCACGGTCTCCCCAGGCGGCGAAATACTCCCGCATCAGCTCGGCGTCAAGCGAAGCGCCTTCTATTGCAGTGACGTAGTCGCTTGTTATTCTGAGAGTTACGGGCGATTCGATATACCGCTTGAATGTCAGATTGAGATCGCCCGGCGCGAGCACCAACGTGCCGGCTACTGCTCCGGCGCGCGGAAAGCACAGACACAGCCCGCCGGGCCAGTGCGACAAGGTACCGGGCTTTTCCGTATACCCCCATACTCCGCCAACACGTGCTTCCTCGATGCGAATTTCGAGGCCAGTTCCGGCGGCAGAAGTGACTTCCATGCGCTTCGCCTTTCGCAGTCGCTGCATCCCCGCCCTAACTCTCTTTTCGTCTGCGGGGGAGGGCGCCAGGCGCTCGAGCGCATCGGGATGCTCGTCAGAGATGTAGAGCACGCGCGCCCCGCGCTTCAGGATCTGCGGCAGCTCCGCCGCGTGCATCAGGCCTTCTACGGTGCAGTCTGCAACGAAAGCGCAAGCGCCGAGGGCGTCGATCGCGGCACCCAGATCATGCAGAACGTTCGACGCTCCGGTCGACCGGATTGGCACCGGTGCGACTTGGCGAGGAGTCGGGACCACGACGTGGAAGGCGTGGGCTCCCAATCGCAAGAGGGCAAGTTCCGCGAGCCTGACGTTCAGCTCGCGTGACTGAGATTCCGACAATATCGCGCACAGGTCGCCCGGGCAGACCTTGCAACGCGCAAATACGTCGGCAAACAAGTCGATCCATTTGGCTTCGATACGGTCGGCGATCATCGTTTCTTCCGCGCGCGGCTGATGCACCGGCAGGCACTGCAGTATCGCATTGTCGGATAGAATTCAAACATGGTCGTTTTCGATCTGCTTTGCGCCGAAGGGCACCGTTTCGAGGGCTGGTTCGGCTCCGGTCTTGAATTCGCTTCGCAGCGCAAGCGCGGACTGCTCGGCTGTCCGAAGTGCGGCTCGGCGAGCGTTGAACGGGTGCCGTCGGCGACCCGGATCAACACCGGCGCGGTGCCGGCCAAGGCGCCGGCACCTCAGTCGACCCGGCAGGAACCGGCACTCGCCGGGCGCGATGCGCTCGCGCTGGCGCAGATCCTGTATTCGCGCTTCTTGGACGAGGTTCTGACCAAGACAGAGGATGTAGGTGCTGATTTTCCCGTCGAAGCAAGGCGCATCCATTACGACCAGGCACCCGTGCGCCCGATTCGGGGCGAGGCGACCGAGGAGGAGCACGATGCGCTGCTCGACGAGGGAATCCCCGTTGCGCGGCTATTGATTCCTCCAGCGCGTCGTCTCAACTAACTCAATTGTGCGCATATGTGTATTACCCGGCCTTGGCGGTTAAATGAGCCGATAGTGCCGAAAAAACATCCGCTTACCTCTGGGGTGCGAGGATGGGCGGGTTTTCGGGCGATGAGGTTGCGGTTCGTTGTGGGCCGGCGTACAGTCGGCTTGTAAGTTCCCTCCATGCCGTCCGGCGAGGCCGGTGTGGGTTAGCGCCAAGCCGTCAAGGCGTTGGAAACCTTGGCGGTCATGTTCTTGGAAGGCGTCGGGCGGGGACACGTCTCGCGTGGACCTCGGGTAGTTCTGAAGTTTCTTTAGTTGCAGTTCGCCAATCCGGGTTTTCTTTCGGGCTGGTCGCCTCCTACCAAATCAAAGAGTTCTGGCGGAAAAATCCGCGCTTTTCTGGCGTTGCGATCGCGTTCGCTTGCGCCGGGCCGATGCAATTTCTTGCGTCGGCTGAACCCTTTTCGTTTGGAGGTTGCGATGTTTGAAGATTTGCCGGTGGCTGTTCCTGTTTCCTCAGAGATTCCTGTTGTGCGTCTTTGCCAGTGGCGGGATCGCGTCACGGAGCGTTTGCTGGTTTGGGAGTCTGTGGGCGCAAAGGTTCGTTGGATGAACTTGACGACTGCGCCGGGGGGTGATGGCGAGGCGCTTTGGCGGCATTGGGCGGAGCTGCGTTCGTTGATGGTCGATCGGCTCGGGGTGCCGATTGAGTGGGTGGGGGCTCGGACTCGTGAGGGTCACGGTGTTCTGCACGTGCTGGCGGCGGCGCAGTGTTTGCCCAAGCGTTCGTGGTCGGAATTCTGCAAATACGACTGGGTGTCGGAGTCTTGGTCAAGGATTCACGGCGCTATTGATACGCATGTGACTGCGTTTGATTTCGAGCCCTCCCGGCTTCGTCCGTCGCCTGTGTTTGGCGTGTCGCAGTACATGACGTTTTCTCAGCGGCCTAAGGGGTGGGATTTCAAGGCTTCGAGGCGCTCTTTTACGTCGGCGCCGGATCGGTCGTTGTTCGGGGAGCTGCGCAGGCTCGTTGTTCCTGAGTGGCGGGTGCGTAACGTTGACGGCGAGGAGGTCGTACGCTTGTCGCCGCGTATTCGTGTGTTGCGGAAGGCCTGGCGCTCGCTGCTTCGTTCCGGTCAGTGCGAGGTCGATGGTTCGGTTTTGGTTCGCGTGCGCGAGGGCGGGAAGAATTTCCTGCGGCCGTTGTGATAAAGCCGGTCGTTTGGATTTATTACACGGTCAGTCTGGACTCGGCTGAGGTTGGGGGTGAGGTTTCATTGTCGATGCCGATTGACTTGCCGGGCGAGGCGTTGGAGGAAGCGAAAGAGGTTTTGGAGCAGGAAAGGAGGGCTGCCGAGCTGTTTGCGGGCGAGAAGTGGGACCCCTTGGGATATGACCGTCCGGCGGTCATTGTCTATCGGCATGTGGATCGGTGGATGGGTGACCGGTTCTTGGGGGGTGAGAAGGAGGAGATTTACAGGCTTGAGGCCTGATCGTGGTGCCTCCTGTTAAGTCCGGGCGTATCAGGCGGGGGATGGGGCAGAGCCCCATAGAGGCGTCGCTGCAGGCCTCAGGCGACAGGTTCCGTGCGGGGATGACGCTTGCGAGGCTGCGGTGGCTATCGCGGTTCATGCTGAGCGCGGTTGATCTTCCTAAGCCTCGTCGGGTGCTTGGGTGAAGCGTAAGGCTCGCCGCGTGGCTGTTGTGCGTGGCGAGGGTCCGCGTTTGGTGCGGGATAAGGCGCCCGCGGGGTCGGGTTCTGCGGATCAGATACCTGTCTTTGAGGCGATGCGGTTGGGTTTGCCTCCGTGGGACCGGTTTTCAGGCTATCGGCTGTCGGGGCGATGGTTCCGTGTAGACAGTTATGTGAAGTTGAGAAATTCCGCTTGGCTGCTGCGGAATTCAAGGCGGGGCGAGCTGTATAACCCTGCTGCGATGGCGCTCGTGGTGTACGAGGCGGAAGCTTTAATCCAGGGCGGTGAAGAGCTGCGGCATGTGCTTGAGGCGTTTGCCGAGCTGCTGGTTCATCCGTGAAACCGTGGATGGGCGTCTTGCCGGGGTGTTTAAACGCGGGTTGGGGATGAACGGTGGTGAGTGGGCCGGGGGGGTGGGGCGCGCGCCCCGCGCAGCGGGGAGCGGACGCGCGCCCCCGGCCCGGCACGGGCCATATCTTGATTATGTATGTACGTATTTGGGATTTGGGGATGAGGTACATACATGGCTTCCCGGCATCTTGCTGGCGCGGCCTGAGCGTGGTTTAATGACGTGCGGATGTGCGCATATGTGTATTATGTCAAATATTAGATTCCAGGTAACATTAGTACTCCGCCCGCACCTCTATCACCTCTTCCTAGGGTGCGGCAGTCAATCTACGAATAAGAAGCAACATCTTAAATATACGCAATAAACGTG
>JBOIFB010000045.1:0-14279 GCA_050741415.1 Burkholderiales bacterium
GCGCCGAGCTGGGCTCGGCCTTGCGCCGCGCCAGCGCGAGCTCGCGCGCCGCGCGCAGCCGTTCGGCCGAGCGCGGGTCGAGCTGCGCACCCTGGTTGAGCAGGTGGCGGATCTTGTTGCCGAATTCGGGTTCGTTCATGTCTGTTTGCGGGACGCCGGCTGGGTTATAGCGTGATGCCGCGGGCCTCGAGCGCCGTCGCCAACGTGCGCGCGGCCCGGGAGCAGTGCGTCTTCACGCTGCCCTCCGAGCACCCCATGGCCATCGCCGTTTCAGCCACGTCCAGTTCCTCCCAGTAACGCATCAAGAACGCCTCTCGTTGACGGGCGGGTAGTCTTGCGATCTCTTGTTCTATTATTTCAATGGTTTGCGATCGCTCCAGCACCTCTCCCGGCGCGCCGCCGTAGGGCGACTCCTGCTCGACCACCAGGCTGTCGAGTGGATCGCGCTCATCGTCCTCGCCTCGCCCTTGGTGAAGCGACGACAGCAGCGTGGTCCACATCGAGCGTACCTTCTGGCGCCGGTACCAGTCCCGGATCGCGTTCTGCATGATGCGGTGGAACAGAAGCGGCAACTCCTCCGGCGGCCGGTCGGCGTACTTCTCCGCCAGCCTGAGCATCGCGTCCTGGACGATATCCAGCGCGGCCTCATCGTCGCGAACCGCAAACACGGCCTGCTTGAACGCTCGCCGCTCGACACTCGCGAGGAACGCCGAAAGCTCGCTGCGAGTCGCCAGGGTAGGCCCTTTTGTCGTGCGCGGGTGCGCAATGTGCTCTGGAGCGGAATGTTACCAAAACTGCTGCCGCAGGCTCGCTTCGCTCCCTTGACCGCATCGCAACAAGTCTTTATTGTTCAAAGTTTTCCGACACTTTCGGGCGTTTCTAGTCATGGACCGAGTCAAGGGGGTTGCGCTTACCGGCGCCGAGATCGTCGTGCGTTGTCTGCAGGAGGAGCGCGTCGAGTACGTCTTCGGCTACCCCGGCGGCGCGGTGCTGTTCATCTACGACGAGCTGTTCAAGCAGGACAAGGTCAAGCACGTCCTGGTGCGCCACGAGCAGGGCGCCGCGCACGCCGCGGACGGCTACTCGCGCTCATCGAACAAGGTCGGCGTGTGCCTGGTCACCTCCGGCCCCGGCGTCACCAACGCGGTGACCGGCATCGCCACCGCGTACATGGACTCGATCCCGATGGTGGTCCTCACCGGCCAAGTGCCGACGGCCGCGATCGGGCTGGACGCGTTCCAGGAGGTCGACGCGGTCGGCATCACGCGCCCGTGCGTGAAGCATAATTTCCTGGTCAAGAATGTGAAGGATCTCGCCGGCACGATCAAGAAGGCGTTCTACCTGGCGCAGACCGGGCGCCCGGGGCCGGTGCTGGTCGACATCCCGAAGGACATCACCACCCACAGCTGCGAGTTCGTCTATCCCGAGACGGTCTCGATGCGCTCCTACAATCCGGTGCGCAAGGGCCACGCCGGCCAGTTGCGCAAGGCGGCGCAGCTGCTGCGCGAGGCGCAGCGGCCGATGATCTACACCGGCGGCGGCGTGATCCTGTCGGACGCGGCCGAGCAGCTGGGCGAGATCGTCAGGCTGCTCGGCTTTCCCTGCACCAGCACCCTGATGGGGCTGGGCGGCTATCCGGCGAGCGACCCGCAGTTCCTCGGCATGCTCGGCATGCACGGCACCTACGAAGCCAACATGGCGATGCAGAACTGCGACGTGCTGCTCGCGATCGGCGCCAGGTTCGACGACCGCGTGATCGGCAACCCGGAGCACTTCGCGCAGAACCCGCGCAAGATCATTCACATCGACATCGACCCTTCGTCGATTTCCAAGCGCGTCAGGGTCGACGTGCCGATCGTCGGCCACGTGCCGGACGTGCTGCAGGATCTGGTCAAGCTGCTTGCGGCGGAGGAGGGCAAGCCGGATATCGCGGCCTGGTGGAAGCAGATCGGGGAGTGGCGCGCGAGGGACTGCCTCAAGTACGACCGCAATTCCAAGATCATCAAGCCGCAGTTCGTGATCGAGAAGCTGTACGAGGTCACCCAGGGCGATGCATTTGTTACCTCCGACGTCGGCCAGCACCAGATGTGGGCAGCCCAGTTCTACAAGTTCGAGAAGCCGCGCCGCTGGATCAACTCGGGCGGCCTGGGCACCATGGGCTTCGGCCTGCCGGCGGCGATGGGCGTGCGGATGGCCAATCCGGGCGCCACGGTGGCTTGCGTCACCGGCGAGTCGAGCATCCAGATGTGCCTGCAGGAGCTGTCGACCTGCAAGCAGTATCGGCTGCCGATCAAGATCGTCAACCTGAACAACAAGTACATGGGCATGGTGCGCCAGTGGCAGCAGTTCTTCCACGGCAACCGCTACTCCGAGTCGTACATGGATGCGCTGCCGGACTTCGTCAAGCTGGCCGAGGGCTATGGGCATCGCGGCGTTCTGATCGACAAGCCGGCCGACGTCGAACCGGCGTTGCGCGATGCATTCAAGCGCAAGGACGAGCTTGTATTCATGGATTTCCTCACCGACCAGACCGAGAACGTCTACCCGATGGTGCCCGGCGGCAAAGGCATCTCGGAGATGATCCTCGCCGAAGACCTGTGAGCCGCCACATCATCTCCATCCTGCTGGAGAACGAAGCAGGGGCGCTGTCGCGCGTCTCGGGTCTGTTCTCGGCCCGCGCCTACAACATCGAATCGCTCACGGTGGCGCCGACCGAGGATCCGTCGATGTCGCGCATGACCATCGTCACCACGGGTTCCGAGGACGTGGTCGAGCAGATCACCAAGCAGCTGAACAAGCTGGTCGAGGTGGTGAAGGTGGTGGATCTGTCGGAGGCCGAGCACATCGAGCGCGAGATGATGCTGATCAAGGTTCGCGCCGGCGCCAAGGAACGGGAGGACATGAAGCGCATGGCGGACATCTTCCGCGCACGCGTGATCGACGTTTCGGACAATACCTACACCATCGAGTTGACCGGCGATGGCAGGAAACTCGACGCTTTCATCCAGGCGCTCGACCGGAGTGCGATCCTGGAGACGGTGCGCACCGGCGCCTCGGGCATCGGGCGGGGCAACCGTATTTTGCGGGTCTAGAAATAGGGGAACACGATGAAGGTGTACTACGACAAGGACGCCGATCTCTCGCTCATCAAGGGCAAGAAAGTCGCCATTCTCGGCTACGGCTCGCAGGGCCATGCGCATGCGCTCAACCTGCACGACTCCGGCGTCAAGGTCACGGTCGGGCTGCGCAAGGGTGGCGCATCCTGGGACAAGGCGAAGAAGGCCGGACTCAAGGTCGCACCGATCGGCGACGCGGTGCAGGGCGCGGATATCGTCATGATGCTGATGCCCGACGAGCACATCGCCGCGGTCTATCAGGCCGAGGTCGAGCCGAAAATCAAGAAGGGCGGCGCGCTCGCCTTCGCGCACGGCTTCAACGTGCACTACGGCCAGGTCCAGCCGCGCGCCGACCTCGACGTATGGATGGTGGCGCCCAAGGCGCCGGGCCATACGGTGCGTTCGACCTACGCCGGCGGCGGCGGCGTGCCGATGCTGATCGCGGTGCACCGCAATGCCTCGAAGAAGGCGCGCGACATGGCGCTGTCGTACGCGGCGGCGATCGGCGGCGGCAAGGCCGGCGTGATCGAAACCTCGTTCAAGGAAGAGACCGAAACCGACCTGTTCGGCGAGCAGGCCGTGCTGTGCGGCGGCTGCGTCGAGCTGGTGAAGAACGGCTTCGAGGTGCTCACCGAGGCGGGCTACGCGCCCGAGATGGCCTACTTCGAGTGCCTGCACGAGCTCAAGCTGATCGTCGACCTGATGTACGAGGGCGGCATCGGTACCATGAACTACTCGATCTCGAACAACGCCGAGTACGGCGAGTACGCGACGGGGCCGAAAATCATCGACGGGCACGTCAAGGACGCGATGCGCGCGGCGCTGGCGCGCATCCAGTCGGGCGAGTACGCCAGGGAATTCGTGCTCGAAAACCGCGCTGGCGCGCCGGTGCTGCTCAGCCGCAGGCGCATGACTGCGCAGCACCCGATCGAGACCGTCGGCGGCAAGCTGCGGGACATGATGCCGTGGATCCGCAAGAACCGGCTGGTCGACCAGTCTAAAAACTGAAGGATGGCCGCGCGCTATCCGCATCCCCTGATCGCGCGCGAAGGCTGGCCGTTCGTCTCCGCGGCGGTGATCGCCGCCGCGCTGGTCGGCTGGCTCGCGGGCGGCTGGTGGGCGGCGCCGCTGTGGCTGTTGGCGCTGTTCGTGCTGCAGTTCTTCCGCGATCCGCCGCGCGAGATTCCGGACGACCCGCGCGCCGTGCTCTCGGCCGCCGACGGGCGCGTGGTGGCGGTGGAAAAGGCGCGTGACCCCTGGCTCGAGCGCGACGCGCTCAAGGTCTCGGTGTTCATGAACGTGTTCAACGTGCACTCGAACCGCTCGCCGGTCGACGCGAGCGTGCAACGGCGCTGGGTCCACGCGGGCAGCTTCGTCAATGCCTCGCTCGACAAGGCGTCGCTCGAGAACGAGCGCTGCGCGCTGTGGCTGCGCACCCCGGGCGGGCAGGACGTCACCTGCGTGCAGATCGCGGGCCTGGTCGCGCGCCGCATCCTGTGCTACGTCGACGCCGGGCGCGACCTCGCGCGCGGCGAGCGCTACGGCTTCATCCGCTTCGGTTCGCGCGTGGACCTCTACTTGCCGCTCGACGCCGAGCTCACTGCGGCGCTGGGCGACAAGGTGTACGCTGCCGAGAGCGTGCTCGCGAGGCTGAAGCAAGATGGCTGAATATTCGCACGACAAGCAGGGCAATCGCCCTCCGATCGGCACCTTGCGCCGGCGCGGCATCTACCTGCTGCCCAACCTGTTCACCACCGCGGCGCTGTTCGCCGGTTTCTACGCCATCGTGCAGGCGATGAACCTGCGCTTCGAGATCGCCGCGGTCGCGATCTACATCGCCATGGTGCTCGACGGCCTCGACGGCCGCGTGGCGCGCCTGACCCGCACCCAGAGCGAGTTCGGCGCGGAATACGACAGTCTGTCGGACATGGTGTCCTTCGGCGCCGCGCCGGCGCTGGTGATCTACGAGTGGTCGCTCAAGGGCCTGGGCAAGCTGGGCTGGGTGGCGGCGTTCGTCTATTGCGCCGGCGCCGCGCTGCGCCTGGCGCGCTTCAATACCAACATCGAGGTGGTCGATAAACGCTGGTTCCAGGGCCTGCCCAGCCCGATGGCGGCGGCGCTGGTGGCGGGACTGGTGTGGATCATGAACGATCTCGGTTTCGGCGGCGAGACCTGGCTCGCCTGGCTGTCCTGGTGCGTGACGATGTTCGCCGGCATCACCATGGTGACCAACGTGCCGTTCTACAGCTTCAAGGACATCAACCTGAAGAAGAGCGTGCCGTTCTGGGCCGTGCTGGCGATCGTCGCGGGCCTGACCGTGATCGCCGCCAGGCCGGCGCTGGTGCTGTTCCTGCTGGTCGTGGCCTACTCGGTCTCGGGCTACGTGCAGTGGGTGCTCAAGGGGCGCCCGGGACGGATCGTCTGAGCATGCGCACGGCGCTGTTCGCCCTCGGCTTCCGGCCCTTCTACCTGCTCGCCGCGCTGTTCGCCGCCGTCGCGGTGCCGGCCTGGGTCGCCGAGCTCGCCGGCCACGGCTGGCCCGCGGGCTATCTCGATGGGTTGGCGTGGCACCAGCACGAAATGGTGTTCGGTTTCGTCCTGGCGGTGATTGCAGGCTTCCTGCTCACCGCGGCCCGGGTCTGGACCGGGGTGTCCACGCCGACGGGGCTGCCGCTCGCGCTGCTGGCCGCGCACTGGATTGCCGCGCGCGTTCTGATGCTCACCGGGCCGGGCTGGCTCGGGGCGCTGGTCGACGGCGCGTTTCCGTTCGTGCTCGCGGCGGTGCTTGCGCGGCCGATCGTTGCGGCGCGCAACACGCGCAACTATTTCATTCCCGCGCTGCTCGTAGTGCTCGGGCTGGCGGACGTGTGCTTTCATCTCTCGACGCTGGGGCTGATCGAATTGCCGGCTTCGATCTCGGTGCAGGGCGCGCTCTACCTGATCGTGATCCTGCTGATCGTCATGGCGGGGCGGGTGGTGCCGTCGTTCACCGCCAGCGCGCTGCCGCAGGCGAAGCTGCGCCGCTCGGCGACGCTCGACCGCGCTGCGCTCGCGCTGTCGATCCTCGCCTTTGCCTGTGCCCTGACCGGGCTCGCGGGTTGGCTTAGCGCCGCGCCTGCGTTCGCCGCCGCGGCGCTGCACGCGGCGCGCCAGGCCGGCTGGGCGCCGCTCGCCACGCGCGGGCGCCCGATCCTGTGGATTCTGCACCTGTCGCACGCCTGGATCCCGGTCGGCTTCGTGCTGCTCGGGTTGGCCGCGTTCGGCCTCGCGACCGGCACCGCGGCGCTGCATGCGTTCGCAGTCGGTGCGATTTCAGGCACGATCGTCGGCATGATCACGCGCACCGCGCTCGGCCACACCGGCCGGCCGCTGGTGGCCGGCGGCGTCGAGACGCTAGCCTATGTGCTCGTTCTGGCCGCGGCGCTGCTGCGCGTCGCCGCAGCGCTGATTCCGGCCGCCTACCTGCCCCTGGTCGTCGCGTCCGCGGCGCTCTGGAGCGCCGCGTTCGCGATCTACTTCGTGGCCTATGCGCCGCGCCTCGTGCGCCCGCGTCTGGACGGCAAGCCGGGCTGAAGGCTTGCGCGGGCCCGAAGCGCGCGCTATATTGCTCACCATGGCTACGACCCTCAGGCTCGAGCTTCTCCTCTCCGGCACCGCGCTTCTGCGTGCCGGTCTGCTGCTGCGCCCCGCGCGCGCAAACTAAATCCCCCTTCAGGCAGCACCCCTCCCGCCCTTCGCGGCGGACAGGCATTCGTACATTCGCACCCAAGGAGCGCACCATGAGCGGCAACACAAACCTGATCATCTTCGACACCACCATGCGCGACGGCGAGCAAAGCCCCGGCGCCTCGATGACCAAGGACGAGAAGCTGCGCATCGCCAAGGCGCTGGAGCGCATGAAGGTCGACGTGATCGAGGCGGGTTTCCCGGCCTCGTCCAACGGCGATTTCGACGCGGTGCGGGCGATCGGCAAGCTGATCAAGGACTCGATCGTGGCCGGCCTGTGCCGGGCCAACGACCGCGACATCCAGCGCACGATCGACGCGCTCACCGGCGCGAAGGCCTGGCGTACCCATATATTCATCGCGACCAGCCCGATTCACATGGAGAAGAAGCTGCGCATGACCCCCGAGCAGGTGCTCGAGCAGGCGCGGCTGTCGGTGCGCTACGCGAAGAATGCCTGTCCCGATATCGAGTTCTCGCCCGAGGACGCCAGCCGCTCCGAGCCCGACTTCCTGTGCCGCGTGCTCGAGACCGTGATCAAGGAGGGCGCCACCACGATCAACATCCCCGACACCGTCGGCTACGCGGTGCCGCAGCAGTTCGGAGAATTCATCCAGGATCTGCGAAGGAGGATTCCGAATTCGGACAAGGCGGTGTGGAGCGTGCACTGCCACAACGATCTCGGCATGGCGGTCGCGAACTCGCTCGCCGCGGTCATGATCGGCGGCGCGCGCCAGATCGAGTGCACCATCAACGGCCTCGGCGAGCGCGCGGGCAACACCTCGCTCGAGGAGGTGGTGATGGCGGTGCGAACGCGCAGCGACTTCTTCCATCTCGCCACCCGGATCGACGCGACCCAGATCGTTCCGACCTCTCGCCTGGTGAGCCAGATCACCGGCTTCGTGGTGCAGCCGAACAAGGCGGTGGTAGGGGCGAACGCCTTCGCGCACGCCTCGGGCATCCACCAGGACGGGGTGCTCAAGGCGCGCGAGACCTACGAGATCATGACCGCCGAGGACGTCGGCTGGAGCACCAACAAGATCGTGCTCGGCAAGCTCTCGGGCAGGAACGCGTTCAAGCAGCGCCTCAAGGAACTCGGCATCGAGCTCGATTCCGAGGACGCGTACAACAAGGCCTTCCAGCGCTTCAAGGACCTGGCCGACAAGAAGGCCGACATCTTCGACGAGGACTTGCAGGCGCTGGTGGCGCAGGAAGCCGGCGCGGCGACCGAGGAGCACTGGGGCCTGGTCACCATGAGCCAGGCAAGCGGCATGGGCGAGCGGCCCCACGCCACGGTGGTGCTCTCGGAGGCGGGCAAGGAGCGCAGGGCCGAGGCGCAGGGCGACGGCCCGGTCGACGCCACCTTCAAGGCGATCGAGAGCGTGGCCAAGAGCGGCGCCGAGCTGCTGCTCTATTCGGTCAACGCGGTGACCCAGGGCACCGAATCGCAAGGCGAGGTGACGGTGCGTTTGGCCAAAGGCGGACGAGTGGTGAACGGCGTCGGCGCCGACACCGACGTCATCGTCGCGTCGGCCAAGGCCTACGTCAGCGCACTCAATCGGCTCTCGAGCAAGATGGAGCGCCTCAACCCGCAGCACCAGCTGTAGGCGGGCGGCGATGAGCCTAGAAATCTCCACCGCGGCGCGCGCCGCGCTCGCGCCGGGCGGCACGCTGCGCGTCGGCTTGAACATGCAGAACTTCCTGCTGGTGAACAAGGATTCGAAGAGCGGCAAGCCGGTTGGCATCGTGCCCGACCTGGCGCGCGAGCTCGGGCGGCTTGCCGGCCTGCCGCTCGAGTTCGTTCAGTTCGACCGCGCAGGCAAGCTGGCCGAGGCCGTGCAACAGGGCGCATGGGACCTAGCCTTTCTTGCCGCCGAGCCTGCGCGGGCCAAGGAAATCGAGTTCAGCCCGGCTTATCTCGAGATCGATGCGACCTACCTCGTGCCCGCCGGGTCGCCGATCCGCGGCATCGCCCAAGTCGACCGCACCGGGGTGCGCATCGCGGCGGCCGAGAAGAGCGCCTACGACCTGTATCTGACCCGCACGCTCAAGCACGCCACGCTGGTGCGCGCGCCGGGCATCGACGCCTCGTACGAAATGTTCGTTACCGACGGCCTGGAGGCGCTCTCCGGCCTCAAGGCGCGGCTGGTCGCCGATGCCGAGAAGCTGCCCGGATCGCGCATCCTCGAAGGCCGCTTCACCGCCGTGCAGCAGGCGATCGGCATTCCGATCGGGCGCGACGCGGGCGCGGCATGGGTGCGCGAGTTCGCCGCTCACGCCAAGGCCTCGGGGCTGGTGGCGCAGGCGATCGCGCGCCATGGCGTGCGCGGCGTAGCGGTGGCACCATAGAGGGCGATGCACGTCGTCTTCGGCGCTGGACAGGTCGGTACGCCCCTCGCGATGAAGCTGGTCGAGCAGGGGGAGCGGGTGCGCGTGGTGCGGCGCTCGCACGGCGAGATCGCGCCCGGCGCCGAGCTGGTGCCGGGCGATGCGCTCGACCCGGGCCTCTGCGCCCGCGCCTGCGAGGGCGCGAGCGTCGTCTACCACTGCATGAATCCGGCCTATGATTCGGCGCTGTGGGTCAAGGCCGTGCCGCGCACGATGGACAACCTGATCGCGGCCGCCGGCGGCGCCGGCGCGCGCCTGGTGGTGCTCGATAATCTGTACATGCTCGGGCGCACCGGCGGGCGGCCGATGAACGAAGACACGCCGATGAACCCGTGCAGCAGGAAGGGCGAGATCCGCGCCCGCGCCGCCGAGCGCCTGCTCCAGGCGCACGAGAAGGGAGAGGTGCGTGCGGTCTCCGGCCGCGCCTCGGACTACTACGGCCCGCGCGGCACGCAGACCTACTTGGGCGACTTCTTCTGGAAGCCGGTCTTGGCCGGAAAGAAAGCGCGCTCGCCGGTCGATCCCGACGCCATGCACACCTACCACTACATCCCCGACGTCGCCGCGGGCCTGGCGCAGCTCGGCAGCGCGCATGACGATGCGCTTGGCCGCGCCTGGATGCTGCCCTGTCGGCCCGCGGGCAGCCTGCGCGAGCTGATCGAGCGCTTCGAGAAAGCCCTCGGCCGCCGCATTCCGATCCGAGGCATCGCCAAGCCGATCCTCAGGGCGATCGGCCTGTTTGTGCCGCTGATCCGCGAGATGAACGAGATGCTCTACCAGTGGGACGAGCCGTTCATCGTCGACGACCGGCGCTTTCGGGAGCGCTTCGGCACGCAGCCCGTGCATGCCGACGCCGCCGCGCGGGAAACCGTCGCCTGGGCAGTACGGCACTATGGCGCCAGGCCTCGCTGATTGACGTACTCGGCCCAAGGACCCAACCGATGCTGCGCTTTCTGCTCTCGCTGATCTGCCTCTCGTTCGTGTCCGTCGCCGCGGCTGCGCCCGTTCCGCTCATCAAGGCGCCGCAGGTCGACACGCCCGTGCGCGTGCTGTTCGTCGGCAACAGCTACTTCTATTACGGCGACAGTCTGCACAACCACGTGCGCCGGATGGCGATGGCGGCCGATCCGGGCCTGGAAAAGAAGCTGCATTACAAATCGGCCACCATCGGCGGAGCCGGGCTGGACGAGCACGACATCGACTGGCTCACCAAGCCGGGGCAGATCGGGGTCAAGCGGCCGTTTCAGCTCGTCATCCTGCAGGGCGCGAGCTCCGAGCCGCTGTCGGAGAAGGGGCGCGAACGGTTCCGCGAAACCGTGATCCGGTTCAAAAAGTTGATCGCCGAGCGCGGCGGCAAGACGGCGCTCTACATGAACCACGTCTACGTCAAACCGAACAAGAAGGCCAGCCCGGAAAACATCCGCCTGACCGAAGACCTCTACGTCTCGGTCGGCAACGAGGTCGGCGCGCTGGTCATTCCGGTGGGCCTCGCGTTCGAAGAGGCCTACCGTCGCCGGCCCGACATGAAGCTGCAGCAGGCCTACGACGGCTCGCACCCCACGCTCATCGGCACCTACCTCGCGGCGTGCACGGTCTACGCGAGCATCTACGGCAAGTCGCCGGTCGGCAACAGCTACGACTACTTCGGCAAGATCGACAAGGACACCGCCGCGTTCCTGCAACAGGTGGCCGAAGATACGGTGAAGAAGTTCTACGGCCGCTAGGCCGGCGCCGATCCCGCGCGTGGAAGGCGTGTAAGCAGGGAGCAAGCGATGCGCCATCCATTCGGCGAGCAGCTCGGCATCGAGTTCGGGGAGCCCCCCGCGGGCGGGCGCAGCCGGTGCACGCTTGCGGTCGCCGGGCAGCACCTCAACCCGCACGGCGTGGTGCACGGCGCCGTGGTCTTCGCCATGGCCGACACCGGCATGGGCGCGGCGCTTTACCCGACGCTGGACGCGGGCGAGATCTGCGCCACGATCGAGGTCAAGATCAACTACTTCAAGCCCGTCGCGTCGGGCCTGCTCGCCTGCGTCACCGAGATCGTCAACCGCGGCAAGACGGTCGCCAATCTCGAGTCGAGCATCTACCTCGGCGAAAAGCTGGTGGCGAAAGCGAACGGCAACTACGCGATCTTCAGACCTCGCAAGGGCCCAGCTTGAGTCGCGCGCACCTGATCGGCCAAGGAGAGGAATGATGAGGACAGGCAGGCTGGAGGCGTTCAGCGACGGCGTGCTGGCGATCATCATCACCATCATGGTGCTCGAGCTGAAGGTGCCGCACGGCGAAACGCTCCAGGACCTTGCGCCGCTGTTGCCGGTGTTCCTGAGCTATGTGCTGAGCTTCGTCTACCTCGGAATCTACTGGAACAACCATCACCACATGCTGCACGCCTCCGACAAGGTGACCGGGGCGATCCTGTGGGCCAACCTGCACCTGCTGTTCTGGCTTTCGCTCGTTCCGTTCGTCACCGGCTGGATGGGCGAGAATCACTTTGGCGCGCTGCCCACGGCGATGTACGGCGCGGTCCTGCTCATGGCGGCGGTCGCGTACTTCATCCTGCAGCAGCTCATCATCGCCTCGCAGGGGCCGGAGTCGCTGCTGCAAAAGGCGGTCGGCGGCGACTGGAAAGGCAAGCTCTCGCCGGTGCTGTACGTGACCGCGATCGCGCTCGCGTTTTGCTGGCAGTGGATGGCGCAGGCCATCTACGTGACCGCCGCGCTGATCTGGCTGATCCCGGACCGGCGCATCGAGCGTGCGCTCGACGCCGGTCGCGCCGCGCGGTAACGTGCGGAAAAAAGGAGCGAGGGGATGTCCGAGGGCTTCATTTTCTGGCGCCGGGCGCTGCGCATCGCGGGGCCGCGCCCGCCGCAGGAGGCGCTGGCGCGCCTGCGCGCGCTGATCCAGGGGCGGCGCTTCAGCGTGGGCCTGCGTCTGATCGGCACGATCGGCGGCACCGAGGCGGCGCCCGCGATCAGGCTGTGGCGCAAGGGCCTGCTCTCGGCGGCGGGGGACGTGATCGAGTTCCGCGGCACGCTGCGCGCCGACGGCGCGGGCTGCGCGTTCGACGGCGCGCTGTGCTATGCCTTCGGCACCAAGTTCCAGTTCGTCGGGCTGCTGATCGTCGGCGCGGTGCTGCTGTTCGCCGGCGCGGTGCGCGAGCTCGAGGGCGCTGCGCGCGACGCGGGCATGCTCGGGATGGGTCTGCTGGTCGCGGGCGTCGCGGCGGTCTGGATCTACGCCAGCAGCCGCACCCGCAGCGACCAGATCCGGTTCATCGAGGAGCACCTCGAATCCTGCGCGGGCGGGGCATGAGTCATCCGCGCCGCACCTGGCTGTTCGTGCCCGGGGCCGACGAGAAGGCGCAGGCCGCGGCCGCGCGCAGCGGCGCCGACGTGCTGATCCAGGAGCTCGAGGACTTCACGCCGCCCGCGCTGCGGCCGCAGGCGCGCACGCTGGCGGCCGCGCTGTACCCGCGCTGGCGCGCCGCGGGCGCGCTCGCCGCGGTGCGCATCAACCCGCTCGAGACTTGCGGCCGCGAGGACCTCGAAGCGGTGCTCGCGGCCGGACCCGACATCGTGCTGATGTCGAAGGTCGCGCGCCCGGAGCAGGTGCAGGCGCTGGCCGCGATCGCACACGGCGTCGAGCTGGTGCCCAACCTCGAGACCGCGGCGGGGCTGGTGCGCGCGGGCGAGATTGCGCGCGCCAGCCCGCGCGTGAGCGCGATGCTGATGGCAAGCGAGGACATGGTGGCCGACCTGGGCGCCGAGCGCTCGCGCGGCGGCGAGGAGCTCGCCTACGTGCGCGCGCGCTTCCTGCTCGAGTGCCGCGCCGCCGGGGTCGAGGCGATCGACTGCCCCTACACCTTCGGCGATGCGAAGGGCGCGGCAGCCGACGCACGCTGCGCCAAGCGCATGGGCTACCGCATGAAGAGCATCGTGCACCCGGTGCATGCCGCGCCGGTCAACCGCGTGTTCTCGATCGAGGCGCGCGAGCTCAACCGCGCCAGGCGCATCGTGCGCGCCTTCGACGAGGCGCGCGCGCAGGGCAAGGAGCGCGCCCACGTCGACGGGCGGCTGGTCGAGGTGCCGGTCTACGCCGCCGCCAGGCGGCTCATCGAGTCAGCCGCGCGTACGCCACCGCCGCGGCGAAGAAAATCAGGCTGAGGACGATCTCGGCCGCGGCCAGCGCCTGGGAGAGGCCGCGCTCGCCCCAGACGCGCACCGTGCCCTCGGCGAAGTAGGCCAGGATCAGCATGCTCGACCACTGGTAGGTGTAGCGTCGGCCGGACAGGATTCCCGCGGCCGGCAGGGCGAGCGGCAGCGCCTTGAGCGCGATCAGCGAACCGCCCGGCCGCAGCGGCGCGAGCCACAGCTCCCAGGCGAGACAAAGGGCGATGAGTGCGATGAGCGAAGCCGCGGCGGCCAGGCGCGCCGCCTTCATCGCGCGGCGCTCATCGGGCCTGCCTCATGGCGCCAACTTCAGCGCGATCTCCGCCAGGCGCCGGCCCTGGGCGATGCAAAGCGCGCGCTCGGCCTCCGCCAGCGGCCGATCGCCGGCGATGCCGGCGACGTGGCTCGCGCCGTAGGGGCTGCCGCCGTCGCGCGTCGCGTTCAGCTCGACTTGCGTGTAGGGCAGGCCGACGATCAGCATCCCATGGTGCAGCAGGGGCAGCATCATCGAAATCAGCGTCGTCTCCTGCCCGCCGTGCATGCTGCCGGTCGAGGTGAACACGCAGGCCGGCTTGCCCGCGAGCGCGCCGCGCTGCCACAGTGCACCGCTGCCCTCGAGGAAGTGCTTGAGCGGGGCGGCCATGTTGCCGAAGCGCCCCGGGCTGCCGAGCGCGAGGCCCGCGCACTGCTCGAGGTCCTTCAGCTCGGCGTAGGGCGCCCCTTCCGGCGGCACCGGCGGGGTGGCGAGCTCGGTCAGGGGCGCCACGCGCGGCACCGTGCGCACGCGCGCGGCCGCGCCCGGCACGCGCTCGATGCCCTGGGCGACGAGCTCCGCCAGGCGGTGCACCGAACCGCCCGCGCTGTAGTACAAGACCAGGATGTC
>JBOIFB010000046.1:0-13881 GCA_050741415.1 Burkholderiales bacterium
ATTCGACTGCGACCCCAGGAGATCGTGCGGAATACCGGCACGCCTGATGGCTTGAGCGAAGCGCTCGCCCTGCCGGGTATAGCGGAAGAGAATCGCCATGTCCTTCCACGCGGTGCCCCCCGCATGGAGCGCGCACGCTCGACGACGTAGGCAAGTTCCGCCTCCTCGCCAGCAAAGCTCCGGAGCTCGGGCAACGAGCCGCTGCGGCCCGCGCTCTGCGGCGCAACGAGCGGGATGGCGTCCTCCTCCGCCTCCTTGGCCGAGAGGAGGTCGCGCGCGAATTCGCAGGCGACCGCCATGATCTGAGCGGTATTACGGTAGTTCATCCGTAGGATCGTCGTGCGGCCTCGCGCCTGGATGCCCACCTCGGCGAAGCTGAACCCGAGCCTCGCCTTGCGGCGATTGATGCTCTGCGCGTCGTCGTAGAGCAAGAGCAGCGAATTCGTTTCGGGATGCACCATCTGCGCCACCAGCTTCAGCCACTCCGGCTCAAAATCGTGGCCCTCGTCCACCAGTACCGCGCCGTACTGCGCGCGCGGCACCTGGCCGCTCTCCACACCCTGGACGACTGTCTGCACCAGCTTCTCGATGAACTCGTTGCCCTGGCCTTCGGGCCGCCGCAGGTGATACAGCCGCAGCTGGTCGTTGCACCAGCCGTGAAAACACCGCGCACTCACCGTGGCCGCCAGCCCGCGCTCCTCGACCATCTGCTGCAGCCGCGCCGCAAGTGCGCGGTTGAAGCAAAGAATAAGAATGGGCTTGGTGAGTGCCTGCGCGAGGTACTGCGCGCGGTAGCCCAGGATCATCGTCTTGCCCGACCCGGCCACGCCGTGAATCACCCGATGGCCCTCCCCCATGCTCCTTGCG
Organism: Burkholderiales bacterium; assembly: GCA_050741415.1. Taxonomy (GTDB): domain Bacteria; phylum Pseudomonadota; class Gammaproteobacteria; order Burkholderiales; family SG8-39; genus DAHVFK01. The sequence continues at coordinate 868 of JBOIFB010000046.1, forward strand.
AGCTGCTCCTGCTGGAGATCCATGACCCGGACGATATCCGGCACCGTCTCGACATTGGGAGCGGAGAGACTCCCCAGGTCAAAGGTCCCCTGACTGACACGAATCTCGGGAAACAGGTGCCAGCGCACCCGGTCCACCTGCGGCAGCGACAAAAGACACTTGAACGTCACCGTGAACATGTCCCAGAGGCGCTTCTGGAACGCCTCCGGCTCCACGGTTTCGGTCATCTCGTCCTGACAGATCACCCGCCCGGCGGGAATGATGTTGTCCAGTTCGGCCGCCTCGAATGCCTTGCGACTGATGTTTGAGAGCACGACCCCATAGCCCCAGGGGAAGATGAGTTTGCCCTCATAATTTGAGCCGGCCTCGCCGACCAGCGCGGGGTCAGATCCGAGTAGCTGCGCTATCCGATGCGCATACTGCCTGGCCTGCTCCATCGGACTCGCCGTGCGCTTCGCCTTTCCATCCACGAGAAGCGTCACCCGGAGCCTGTCCATGGACTTGATACTCTCGAGCTTCCAGTCCTTAATCTCCAAAATCAACAGGCCGCGTCGAGGATGGAAGACTAGAAAATCCGGATGCTGATGCAGAGAGCCGACCGGAACGTCATACCAACAGAGATAGTCGTCCTCGAGATGGGACTCCAGCCGCCGCGCGAAGCGGCACCGCTTAGCGCAGCAGCTCGAGCACAATTACGTACGTCAGCTTCGGCGGAACAGCATTGCCAATCATTTCTGCTAGCGCGGTCTTCGACTCCACTCCGTCGAATCTGAAATGATCGGGAATGAACTGTAGGCGGGCGGCTTCATGGGGCGTGAGAGTACGGTGCCTCTTGGGATGGACGAACCGGCCCTGGCCCATGGAGCTAAAGCCAGTTGTGATCGTCTGCGCCTGTCTGTTCCAGCGCAGGCGCCCATACACCGACATATACGAATGGTCGCCATTTTTATGGCATTTCGGACGCATTCGATTCGGCAAGTTATACAACCGTTGCCGAAACAAATAGTCGATTCGCTGTTGATTGCGCTTCGTCGGCGTTGATGCGGTATCGAACACGCTTTTATTCGCCGCTTCGAGAAGATCACCGATTGCCCACCCCGTGGTTCTAGACTCCCTCTCGAAACGTGCAACGATGTCCGCGATGACAATTTTCCTGGTCAGCGATGCGACCACGATATGTCGACGTCTTCCTTGCGGTACACCCAATTTGCCAACTTCTACCAACGCGCTATCTACGTGATATCCCAGCTTCCGCAACCGATTAATCGTTTTCTGCACGACACGTGACTTCGCGTGAACAGCTGCTGGAACATTCTCGATAACGATGTGCTTCGGCTTCACTAATTCAGCGAAACGCGCCATCCTGTTGTACAAGCTGTTCTTAGGGTCAGCTCTTCGCGTGTAATTGTTCAGGTCGCTATGCCCCTGACACGGTGGGCCACCAAGGACCAATTGAATTTCACCAAGCTTCTTGAGGAATTGCTTCTCAACCCTCGTACGTTTGGCCCCAAGGCGCCCATTAACCAGCTTTCGGATATCGCCGCACTCAGCCCTTTTCGGGGCGAAGTTCGTTTTATATACATCGAGGGCTATACTGTTTAACTCCACGGCAAGCACCGGCGCGAAGCGTTTGCCCAGCACCCGACACGCATCCGCAGCACCTTGCGACATTAAGCCACAGCTGCTGAATAAATCGACCGTGCGCACTGATCTGCTACCACCGTTTGCATTCTTTGTCTTGCGGCTAAGGTAAGCGAAATCCGCGACTGCAGCGAGTGAGTCTTGAGTAGCGTGCTTGGAGATACGTCGACCGAGACTTATTCGAACAACGTAACTACTCCCACGCCGCGACGCTACTCTGCGTATTAGCGTTTTGCCATTTCCTCGAACCGCGAATCTTTCAATTTCGTACCGCTCGGACTCGCTTTTCTTCTGCTTCGTGACAGCTGTGTGCGACTTACGACTTCTTCTCATATCTTCCCTAGCCACGAAGCGAAGACTTCAACTTCGCCACCGCCCTATTTAGAGTCTCGGTTCTACGTGTTTGGCATTCCCAAATCACGAGCACTCGGTAACCCAACTCCCGAAGCGCGCGAGCCTTCTTTCGGTCACGCTTGAGGTTGTCTCTGAATTTCGTGCGCCAGAATGCGACGTTTGTTTTCGGTAGTGTCGTCGCCGCACAGTTGCGGTGTCGGTGCCAAAAACAGCCGTGCACAAATATTGCGACCTTCTTGGAAGGTATATACACGTCTGGGCGACCTGGCAGATGCTTCGCATTGGTACGAAAACCGACGCTCGCGTCCCGCATCGCGCGCCGAACCAAGAGCTCCGCCGCCGTGCCGCGCTGCTTTACCCGTGCCATGAGAGCAGAGCGCGCCGCTGACGGTCGTACAGGATGCAACCGCTGGTTCAACCGCCCCCCGTTTAATTGCAATTTGCCAAGTTGACTTGGCAAGTGCCAGTATACTGGTCACTATGTATAAAATTATACCTTAAAAAACAATGGCTTGATTCCTGGCATAGGCGTTGCTAAACCGTAGACCAAGGACAAGTATGAACCCTAATCCTGCGCGATATAAGCCCGATGCACACGACGCTATGCAGCGCTACCTGCTCAAGGTTCTCCCTGGGCCGAGCGCCGCAATCCGCGAACTGCGAGATCAGATCTACGACTTCGCCTGTGATCCGCTAGCTGATCGCCTCTTGATGCGTGGTCCATACGGCAGTGGAAAGACCGCACTCGCGAACCACGTGGCCTTCCTGAAATGGATCGCGCCAATGCACGGCCAATACGCGCATCAGCAGGTCGATTCTGTGCGATTTCGTGGCCCCGGCGCTATCGAACCGATTCAGATGCCCTGGTTCGTCGAGCTGCCGCTCACCGGATTGGTAGAGGAGCTCGCCGCCGCACAATTGTTTGGCACCGTCAGGGGCGCGTTCACGGGATCGGCCGATCGCCCAGGTGTGTTCGAACAAGCGAAATACGGGCGCGACAAAGCAAATCCACCGGCGGGGGCGCAGGTAACTGGTGGCATTGTCTTCCTCGATGAGATCGGCGATCTACCGGAAACGTTGCAGCCGAAGTTGCTTCCCGTGCTCTCCGGCGGACTCTTTTACCGCCTTGGCGCCGAAGGCAGAGAAGACCACGAGCAGCGATACGAAGGAACGGTGATATCCGCAACTTGGCGCGATCTCGAATCGGTACATTTCCGCCCCGACCTGTTTTCCCGGATAGCCGGCACCGTGATCACGGTGCCGGGCCTCGTCGACCGAATGGACGACTTCGATGTTATCTTGGACGAGATTCTTCGCTGGGTATTCGACACCGTAAACGCTCGTATCGAGCGGCTAAAGTCCGCGGACCAGCGCAGTGTCGATCGCCAGGGACTCGAGCGATTTGCGAAATCCGTGCTGCCTCTTACTTTCGAGGCTCGTAACTTGCTCCGCGACGTCGATTGGACACGCCTCGGCAACTTGCGCGGCCTGCAGCGCGCAGTGGAACAGGCTACCGCCGGTCATCGCCCCATAGAGGACGTCATCGCCCGACTTACGCCGGTGTCTACGTCGGCTCCCGAAGCAGCGGCTTCCGGTCCCGACATGCTCGAGCAACTGATGGCGCGCCCGGCCAGCAATCGCACACTGGTTGCCCAAGTGCGCGAGATCGAGTTCGAACGCCGCATTGCCCTACAAGAGAGGCTTCGGATCGATAACCGCGCGCGATCGGCTCTTTCTCGAAAGATGAACGTCACCGAGAGAGCTCTCAAAGACCAGGGTTACCAGCTCTCGCGGCGCCGGGTCAACGAGTGAACTTAGTCATGGATATCGTCGACGGCCGAGCAGTCTCGCAGTTGCTGCAACGCGTTGCGCTCAACCCGACTCGGTACCGAGAAGTCGTGATCTGCACGCCATTCCTCGACGAGGAGATGGCGACCGCCATCCGCGAACTCGCTTTAAACGCACCACGCGGACATTGCGGCTTCACTTTTGTCACCCGCAGGGAAGCGGCTCGCAGACTTCTCAATGGTCTCCCTGCCCCGCTTCAACGCTGGTCTCGTTTTATCAGGGTGCGCCATCGTCTCCATGCGAAGGTTTACCTTGCCATGGCCCGCCTGCACCCCGAGAGCGAGGCTATCGTGACTTCCGCCAACTTGACCTTGGACGGCCTCGGATTGAACGAGGAACTCGGCGTGAGGTTCACAGGAAGAACACCCGCAGAGCGCTTAGCGCTGCTGTCCGTAAAACACGCGATTCAAAACTGGCTTCACTGAGAAAAGGATTAGTTTATGACTCAACTCAAAACAATGGAATCCTGGTTCTTTATGCGTCCGGGTTTCACAACGTTCATGCTTGAGCCCGAGAAACATCGCCACGTCCTTCTCAGTGAACGAGACCGCGAGGATCGCGATCGTCTTCTGAGAGAAATCGAAGGCGCCACCTACAGCAACGATGGCTTCAAGGCCGTAATCTACGGCGACTACGGGCGAGGCAAAACCCACCTCGTGCACAACTTGGCGTTTCTAGCCGAAAAGCGACAGATGCGCGTTATCCCGATCTATATCAAGTCGTCGGCGTACACGTCGAAAGAGCCCTTCCAGAACCTTTTTAAGGAATTCGTGATTCGCCTTCGCGGCGATGACGTCAAGCGCGTCGCCGTCGAATATCGACAACGGGTCGAAAAGGGGCAAGCCCCGAAGCTTCTCGACATTGTGCAGTTCGAAGAAATTGCATTCGTCATGGACGAAGGCCTAACCGCCCCCAATCCCAACGTTGTGCGCACCTGCATGAAATGGCTTGGAGGTGAAGACAAGGTCTCGATGGACGCCATCAGGGACTCCCTAAAGCCGCGGCTCAACGACAGTCGTGAATTCGGCGCGGTTCTACGTGGTCTGTCGCAGATGTTCATTACAGTCGATGGCAAGGTCCCGCTGTATCTGATCGACGAGGTGGAGCGGTTCCAGAATGTCGTAAACGTCGACACGCAATACCAGTGGCTTGCTTCGCTACGCGAGCTTACCGAGATTGCGGGCGTGGGCTTCATCTTCCTCATCGGCGCAAAGACGAAGAATGAGCTGCCGGTATTCTTCGTGGTCGACGAAATCGTCCGTCGCATCGGCAGCACAAACTACACCGAGATCTTCAATCCGGGTCGTGAGCAACTCAAAGAATTTGTACTCGAGTTGCTCGGCACGTGCATCCGCAAGGGACAACCCCCCGAGTCTCAGCGGGAATTCTTGCCGCAGGAGGCACTCGACCCCGCTGTGCCGCAGGACCTTCAGCAGATCACGGGAGGCGATGCTTCACGGCTCGAATGCTTCCCCTTCGAGCCTGACGCACTCGAAACCTTCGTCGAGCAGCTCGCGACCGGTACACTGTCGAACAAGCCTAGCGAGGTACTTATCCGTGTGCAGAAAAGTGCGCGCCGCGCGATGCTCGATGGCGTTCGCACCATAAGCTCGAAGATCGTCGAGCAGGCGAACGCCGAAGGATTCTGATCATGAAAACCTTCGACATCGAACCCCGCGTTGCCGGCAAAGTGCGGATCGGCAGCACCAAGGGCCAAGCAGAAGTTCTCGCAGGCCGTCTAGCTGAGCGCGGAAATCAAAGCGAAATCATCTTCGACGGGTCAGACAACTTTGTCGTTTTCGAAGTTGGAAAAAGGGGCTCGGGCAAGTCTTACGGCATGGGAGCGCTCCTTGAAGGATTCGCCACGCTTGCCGGCTCCAAGATCAGCTCCCATAGCGAACGCCGCGCTGTCGTACTTCTCGATCCGCTCGATATCCACTGGGCTGCCGTAACGCCACTCAAGAACGAAGGTCCCGACGGCCTCCGCGAGCAGTACAAGATCCTCGAGAAATGGGATGGTTTAACCCCTGAAGGCATCGCAGTACGGGTCTTTATTCCAGCGGGTTTCCGTTGGGAATTCGATCATTCCGCCTTCCGCGAGTTTCGACTTCCCGTTTCCTCTCTGAGTGCCGGTGATTGGTCGCTCTTGCTGCGCACTGACCTCATAACGGAAACAAGGGGTCGATTGATCGACGAGACTCATCGAAAAGTGACCGAGCTCGGTTGGCTACGGGATGGCGCTGGGTACATCGTCCCGAAGGCTGCTTACACCATCCCAGATCTGATCGACTGCATCGAACATGACCAGGACATCACGGCGTTCTACGCCGCGGAAACCATTCGGAGCGTCGTTCAACCATTGCGTTCGCTCGCGCGAATGCCGCTTTTCGACTCGAGCGTCGGTACCCCCCTAACCGAACTGGCCGAGATCGGCGTTCTCTCGATCCTCTGCTTAGCGCGCCTCCCCGACGACTTGCGAACGGTTCTCACAACCGTGGTCGTCCGAAAGCTCAAGGAGGATCGGATGATAGCCAGCCAAATCCGCCGCAGACTCGCATTGAGCCCGGAGTCGGCGGAAACAGTCCAGCACCTTCAAAGAGAGTTGGTTCGTCATGTCCCCCGAACGATTCTCGCAATAGACGAGGCGCAGATACTCCTGCCGGCGAAAGCCAACACGACAGCTCGCCAAGCCGTCGAATCATTTGTTCTTGAGGGCAGAAATTTCGGCTTGTCCCTTTGGCTCGCCACGCAGCGACCCAAGGGAGCCATATCGGACGCAGCTGCGAGTCAGATTGACACCTTCATTGTCCACCGCCTCAGCGTAGCCGAAGACATCAATGCAGTGTGTGGATTGCTTCAGAACGCCCAACCGGAAAAAATACGTCTGAACAGCAAGGAGATCGATCTGCCCGAGATGATTCGCTCCTTGGATGTCGGGCAGGCAATTTTCTCCAGCGCGGCCAGCACAGCGAACCGCTTCGTCGTTGGCAACGTGCGCCCGAGGAATGTCGCCCATGGGGGCGAGGCCTTCTGACGATGGCTTTTCCTTGGACCAAGTTTCAGGATTTTTATCTTCGCCTTGGGTTCCTGAAGGCGCTCGCGCTCTCGCTAGACCCCGATCGACGAAGCGCACTCAACCAAGCCATCGAGCGTCGACTCGCACGACCGCTATTTGAGCAAGCTCGCAAACACCAGCAACTATGGACTGATGTACGCGTCTATTTTCCGGACGACCACTCCTCTGGCTCCATAAAATTTACCACCGTTGCTCAAGCATTGCTCGTATCCAGCGGTTGTCCATCTTCGCTATTTGCAATAACCCCCGAGACTTCCTACAAGGTCCTCAATTGGGGCCACGACGTCTATTTCGTCGGAAGGGGCAATCAGATCTCCGAACGAGCACTCGTACTCCGCGCATTGATGGACGTGCCATCAGCAGACGAATTCCTCGCCGGCGATGCGTGCGCTTGGAATCCATTTGTGCTGACGATCCAAGAAAAGATCTTCTTTCTCTATCACCTCGCCGAAATAGACCAACTTACTGTGCTACTGATCGAAGGGCTCGCTGAACGCGATACCAACAACGCACTTGAGACAGGCGATGCCGCGCGTCTGATGTGTCGACGCTTCTTCGGCTTACTTTCGCAGCGCCAAAGCTCCTTGCTTCCGCGGGAGACACCTAAGTACCGCATTGCGCTCGACCTCGCGTGCGTGATCGCGGATGAATTAGGTCTCTCGGAATTTTCCAGCGTTTGCGGCGCCGCTAGCGGCGCGCGAAGGATCGGCCGTTCGGTGAAGCGCGCGCCCCTGTCGCGGGCTGGCCAACATAGCCGACGCACCACGAAGAGCGCCGACCACCAAACGATTCCCCGCTTCGAGCAGCTCACCGACTTAGGGTTCCTCACGAAGACCAATTCGCCCATTTCTGTTGCCACCTCTGAAAACATTGCACAGAGAGCGCGTTGGCGTTACATCCCCACGGACGCCTGTCGACGTTGGGGAACGAACGGCCTCGCTACCCTCGGGCTCGACAAATTTCTCTTCCAAGGCTTCGCGCACTCCGCAGTACGCGCATATGGGTTAGGTCCGCCTAGGCTCGATGTACATGATGGCGTTTCAGCACAGTACCTCTGGCGCGCCTACGAAAAGATTCGTCGCCCCGTAGGGCACACGCCTTTTGACAGTGTTGCGCTCCTCGCAATGATTTACGCTGCTGTAGACGGGGTGGCGATCGAGATGAGCACCTTCCACACCTTGATGTTGCGGATAAAGCAACAAGAAGTGGTGCCCAATCACGCTTTTTTTGCGTCTGGCAACGAAATCGACAAAATGTTCATCCTTTTGAAGCCGGGGTTCTTACAAGCCCTTGACGTTTCAAACGACGTTGCCGGAAAGGCCACCAGATGACCACCAAGCTCAAGCCACAACAACCGTCCATGCCCGGAGCGCTCGATCTTCCGAGCCGCATTGGAGTCGCGGCCGAAGACCTTAAAAAAATCTCTGCAGCCCTCAAACAAGCGACGAAGCCGGCGGCTAAACACCGTACCCGAGTGCTAGAACTGCTTCAACGAGCGAAGAACGCCTTAGCCAATTGCACAAAGCTCGAGAACCAGTGCCAGGACGCTCTAGCCCGCTACGCTGATTTGAGCGATCGCGAATGGTCGGAGCTTGATGCCCGAATCAAGGAAATCTGCTCGAAACACCAATGGCGGATCGATGGGAGTTGGCCCTCCTACATGATCGCGTATGGTGTACAAATAGAGTTCGACGCCAAAGCCAAGACGGTTTCTATAAGCGGGAGCAAGTATTCCGGGAACGACCTACCAGCACTAGAAGCTGTCCTTGACGGTGAAATCAAGAATTTAATTCCAATCAACTTCGCACCGCAGGAGTTCCTCGAGGCACTCGCAGCAGCTTATCAGGACGCGAAGAGCGGATCGCCACAAGCTCCCGTACTTGAAATCTACAAGTCGCTGGTAGTGCGGTCCCAACGCCCAGGCTTTTGGCGCAATGCCAAGAACGACAGATTCGTCGGGCTGTCGCTCGAGCAATTCCGAGCCCGCATTAGCAAGACGCTCGAAGCCAATGTGCTCAAGACGAAATCCGGTCGCGAACTTCGCTTTTATCCGCCTCTAGACCCAAAGGATGCACTCTTCCTATTCAACCCACTTGAGCACCGCCTGGGATTTGTCGGTCGTATCGAGTTTTCAGGGGAGTCGGCATGACCAAAGAGCCTCCCCCCGTTCAATCCCCACCACGAGACGTGGCAGCGACACCAAAGGTCGCGCCGCAGCTAGCGCGCGGTCTTATCAGAAGCCTCACACGCGGTACGGCGTTGCCTCAAGGGGCAGGCCTAATCCACGTAGGACATCAAGAATGGCTGTCAGCTCAGTCCGAGATCCTGAAAGAAATAGCCGAGGACGGATATTCAGACACGAAATTTGTTAGAGGAGCGTACGGCGCCGGAAAGAGTCATTTCCTCTCGGTAGTGCAGGAACTGGCGCGACGCGACGGCTGGGTGACGTCGCACATCGAATGTCACTTCGATCATGTGGAGATTGATAGATTCGAAACGCTCTACCCTGCTCTCGTAAAAAAGCTATCAGCAACAGATTTCTCGGCGGTGTGGGGTGACTCTGAATCCGACGGGATAGCCCCAATCCACAGCCTTCTCAAGAAATGGACCGACCGCCAGTTGGTTGCCGTTGGCCTTCGAAGCGATTCGCGCACGCGTCCTTTCGACGCTGACAGCCGCCTGTTCGACTACCTCGCCAAGAGGTTGCTTCGGGGTGCTCTTCCAATGAATTTTGCTCGCGCGCTCACTACACACGCGCTCGCTTCTTTAGCTGGCGATATCGAGACGGGCAACACAGTTTGTGGCTGGTTGAGCGGTGCAAAAGACACTATCTCGCTTCCCACTAAGTACCTACGCCGCGAAACCCGTGCAATCGGCAAACCAGACAACCGCACAGTCAAGGCTCTTGAAATTCGGCCCATAAATGCCGGGACTGTCCAGGATGCAATGCACGGCCTGCTTTGGCTCATTAAAGACGCTGGGTACTCTGGGCTCGTCTTGTGCATCGACGAAGTGGAAGAGCTTGCACGACTTCCAAATCGCAGACGGCAAGACAGGGCATTGCAAGCACTCCGAGAATATGTCGACCACGCTGGTGGGGACGACAGCCACAAGTGGCTTTGCATGTACCTCGCTGCGACACCGGAGATGTTCGACAGCGAGAATTACTTCCCCCGGTACGACGCTCTGGCTTCGCGGATACAGGCGGTAAGCGACAGTGTCAATTGGCGCGCACCCGTCATCGATTTGGACCGCACACCGCTGAGTGCTGTCGAGCTTCAGTCGATGGCAACGAAAATCCGAGAGCTTTACCACGCCGCATATGGTTCGACGGCCGTCGATCTCGTTACTGATAAATTCCTCGCGGACTTGGTTTCCGAAGTGGTACGAACTAAGGTCCGTATGGCGCGGCCTCGCCTTCTGTCGCGAATAATCGTTGATGAGTTGGACCGGGCACGATCCTCCGGCTCGAAATACGCGGTTCCGGAAAACTTCGATGCGCTAATAACACGTGCCGTCACCGCCATTGAGAAGGCTACCGAGCAGTGACTGGTAAGGAACGCGCTGCAATCAGAAGGTTGCGTGCCGGAGTCGTTCCATCCTGGGCGCTTGAGCGCCTGTCTGTAGCCTACGAAAACGTCAAGCGTTCCGTCGACGCCTCTCTAGAGCGCATTCTCGCGCAGCAGCAAATAGGACCCCTATTCGTTGAGGGCGAATGGGGTGTAGGCAAGACTCATCTTCTTTCGTACGTCCAGGCATCAGCCCATGCCCTTGGGGTCCCCTGTGCGCTTGTGAGTCTTGATGCGCACTCTTCCGCACTGAATTATCCACAGCGCTTTTATTCAACCATTGCAGAACGCATCACCGTGGAACGGCATGTCGGTCTTCAATCCGTACTAACACACCTTTTATTCGACGAACGGTCACACGCGCCTCTCCTAGCATTCGCCAACTCTGGTGAGGCGGGAGACCTTCACTGGCCCATTCTTACACTCCACGAGGCGTCGAAGCGCGGTGAAGTCGCGCTTAACGACGAACAATATGCCTGGAATATTTTCCTCGGCTTAGACGTCGGCTGGTCGACTTATCCGTACAAGCGACGTGCTGCGTTGGCCCGCTTGAATGCACTGGCGAAAATGTTCGGAGCAGTCGGGCTTGGGGGGATGGTGATCTTATTTGATGAAGCGGAAACGATCGACTAGCTCTGGAACATTCGCTCGCGATTTACGGCATACACCACCATCGGATCTCTCTGCCAAAGTCCCGGCCTATGGTGCCTTTGGGGCATTACTAAACGATTCAATCGAACACTGTCTATAGACCTCAAACGCATCGAAATGGATCACTACGACCTTGACCCCGATGCCGAGTGGTTTCTTTCCAACTGGAAGAAGCGCTCATTTACTCTTCTTCAGCCGCCATCCATCGAAGGCGGGTATGCGGCGGAAGTCGTCGACCGCGTTGCAGCGCTCTACAAAGACGCCCACAAGTGTGAGCCGCGCCCGGAGCTCCTGAAAGAAGCATTGCAAGCCTGGTCAAAGAATCCAATCCGAAACCCGCGCCGACTTATCAGAAGTGTCGTGGAGCGCCTCGACGAGTCGAGAGCGTTAGCATCGCCGACACTCCAAGCCTAGTCCTGAAAACCTGCAACGTACGCGCCAGCAAGAGCCGCTGTCACGCGGATGCAACCCCGCGTCGTGGCCCGCTACGGCTGCTGATGCAGCAGCACGTCCCTGGGCCTCCCCCGTTTTCCCGGACACTACCCTAAGCTTTTCGTAGCCTTTTCGAACTGATCCGGACTCACCTGTCCGAGGGTCGAATGCCGACGCCGCGGATTGTAGAACCTCTCGATGTAGTCGAACACATCCGCTCGGGCTTCATCGCGCGTCACATAGCGCCGGCGGGCTGTTCGCTCGGTCTTCATTGTCGAGAAGAAGCTCTCCATGGCGGCATTGTCCCAGCAGTCGCCCTTCCTGCTCATACTGCAGGTAATACCCTGAGCGGCAAGAAGGCGCTGGAAGTCCTCGCTCGTGTACTGGCTACCTTGGTCCGAGTGGTGCAACAGCTCGATCGGCTTGCCCCTGCGCCAGATCGCCATGGTGAGCGCGTCGATGACGAGCTGCGCGGTCATCTGGGCGTTCATCGACCAACCCACGACCTTGCGGCTGTAGAGGTCCAACACCGCCGCTACGTAGAGCCACCCTTCCGCCGTCCACACATAGGTGAAGTCCGCCACCCATTTCCTGTTCGGGCCTTCAGCGGCAAATGCGCGCTCAAGAACGTTGGGCGCAATCGTGTGCTCCGGGCGCAGGCCCTCATCGCTCGGCCGCCTGCGTCGCTTCAGGCGCGCCTGAAGCGACGCAGCCTTCATCAATCGTGCCGTGCGGTGAACCCCGCAACGCTCTCCCCATTCAGTCAGATCCCGCCACACGCGAGGGCTGCCATAGGTCCGGTCGCTCTCCAGGAAGCTCGTGCGGATCAACCCCGTCAGGCGTATGTTCTCGACGCTGCGCCTGCTCGGGGCCCGGCCCCTCCACTCGTAGAACCCTCCGTGCGACACCTCGAGCATCCGGCACATCGTTCTCACTGGCCAGATCGACTGGTGCCGGGCTACAAAGCCGTACCTCACGAGGGTTCCTTCGCGAAGTAGCCCACCGCCTTTTTTAGAATGTCGCGCTCGGTCTTGGCCTTCGCCAGTTCCCGTCGCAGTCGCTCGATCTCTTGCTGCTGCTCGGTCTTCAACGACTTGCCGGGTGCCGATTCCCATTTGCCGGACTTGAACTGTCGAGTCCATCTGCCTAGCATGTTCGCGTTTAGCCCCAGCTCACGCGATACCTTTGCTCTGGACGCCCCAGGCTGCGTCGCCAGTCTCACTGCCTCACGCTTGAACTCCGCCGTGAATTTCCTGCGCTCCATTTGACACCTCCGATAGCATCTTCGCACCTATCAAAAGTGTCCGGAATATCAGGGGAAGCCCACACCATGCGCACCAGCATGGCGCGCTTCCCGTTCGTCAAACCCCTGGAGACCTTCGACTTCACCTACCAGCCCTCGATCGACAAGAAGCAGGTCCAGGCGCTTGCGGCCTGCCACTT
>JBOIFB010000047.1:0-13767 GCA_050741415.1 Burkholderiales bacterium
AGCAGCGTGAGGATGAAGGTGGCGCCGAATCCACTGCCGCCGAACAGCGACCCGAGCAGTCCGCCGAGGGCGAGCGCGCCCAGCGTCGGCAGCCACCCGCCGTGCGTGGCGGCGGGTGCGGCGCCGGCGGCAAACAGCGCGGCGCCGAACAGTGCGCCCGAGACCGCCACCAGCAATCTGCCCATGCCGAACCCCCTTTGCTTCTCGATCGGGGGCATCCTACCGCAGCCGCCGGCTCAGACGCGATAGCCGCGGTGAACCGCGACCACGCCACCGCTGAGATTGAAGAATTCGACCCGGCCGAAGCCCGCACGCTCCATCATCGCCGCGAGCGTCGGCTGATCAGGATGCATCCGGATCGATTCGGCGAGGTAGCGATACGCCGCGGCATCGCGCGCCACCTTCTCTCCCAGCCACGGCAGGAGCCTGAACGAAAACAGGTCGTAGAAGCGCTCGAGCGGCTTCCACACGTGCGAGAACTCGAGCACCAGCAGGCGACCGCCTGGCTTGAGCACGCGCGCCATCTCCGCCAGCGCGACGTCCTTGTGCGTCATGTTGCGCAGGCCGAAACCAACCATCACGCAGTCGAACCCCGAGGCGGGAAACGGCAGCCGCTCGGCGTCGCACTGCACCGCCGCCGCAAGGCAACCGGCGTCGAGCAGGCGATCGCGCCCGCGCGCCAGCATGCGGCCGTTGATGTCGGTCATCAGAACCTGGCCGCCCGGTCCGGCGCGGCGCGCCAGCGCGCGCGCGAGATCGCCGCTGCCGGAGGCGACGTCGAGCACCCGCTCCCCTGCCCGAACCCGCGCGAGCGCAACCGCAAACGCCTTCCAGGCACGGTGCAGACCGAGCGACATCAGGTCGTTCATCAGATCGTAACGATCGGCTACCCGGTCGAACACCTGCGCCACGCGCGCGGCTTTATCGGTCGCCGCGACCCGCTCATAGCCAAAGTCTGTTTCTTTTGATTCAGACACTTTAGTATGAGGTGAGCGCTTGCTCCGCGTGAGATTGATTTGCATGCGGCGAGTCAGGAATGATACTACCGGTGCGGCTGAACATTTGTGTCATGAAACTTTCTTAGAATTGTCGCAAAGCCCGATCGAGGTCAGCGCATGGCGGTGAACATACTCGTGGTCGAGGACGAGCCGGCGATCCAGGAGCTGATCGCGGTCAACCTGGAACACGCGGGCCATCATGTTATTCGCGCCAAGGATGCCGAGGCCGCCCTCGGCCTGGTGAAGAGCGCGCTGCCCGACCTGCTGCTCATCGACTGGATGCTGCCGGGCATGTCGGGCACGTCGCTCGCCCGGACCCTGCGCCAGGACGATCGCACGCGCCAGATTCCGATCATCATGCTTACTGCGCGCGCGGCGGAGCAGGACAAGATCGCAGGACTGGAAGCCGGCGCGGACGATTACGTTACCAAGCCATTCTCGCCCAGGGAACTGGTGGCGCGGATCAAAGCCGTGCTGCGACGGCGAGCGCCGCAAACGACCGACGACCCGGTCGAGGTCGCGGGCCTGCGCCTCGACCCGGGCACCCGGCGCGTGTACGGTAACCGGACCGCGCTCGAGATCGGTCCGACCGAGTTTCGCCTGCTGCACTACCTGATGACGCATCCGGAGCGCGTGCACTCGCGCACCCGGCTGCTGGACAAGGTCTGGGGCGACCACGTGTTCATCGAGGAGCGCACGGTGGACGTGCACATCCGCCGGCTGCGCAAGTCGCTCGAGAGCACTCGCCACGACCGGCTGATCGAGACCGTGCGCGGCTCGGGCTACCGGTTCAGCGCCAATCCCGCATAAGTTAAACTCGCTGCCCGTCGGCCAGAGTCGTTTTCGGAGGCCAAGCACTTGAACCCGGTCTGGGGCAGCACGCTCGGCGTCGCCATCGTGGCAGCGGGAGCCTGGCTAGTCGTCTGGCCGTTGGCCGGACCGGAGTGGGCCTGGGCGGCCGCCGCAGCTGTCCTCGCGGCCCGGATCAGCTATCACGCGCGGCACCTCGCATCATTTCTCGCCTGGCTCGAGCGCCCGGCGCGCGACGCCATGCCGGTCGGCAGCGGAATCTGGGAGGAGGCTTTCGCCCGCCTGCATCAACATCTAAAGAAGCGCGACGAGGAGCAGCAGGGCCTGCTGCGCGCCCTGGGGCGCTTCCGCGCCGCCGGCCGCGCGCTGCCCGACGGGGTGGTGATCCTCGACGCGCAAAACCATATCGTATGGTCCAATCCGACTGCCGAGCGGCACTTCGGCATCGACGCCCGGCGCGATTTCAGCCAGACCATCACCAACCTCGTGCGCCAGCCCGATTTCGTCGCCTATCTCGAGCGGCACGAGTATTTCGAACCGCTCGCGTTGCGCTCGGCGCGCAGCGACGCCGCCTTCTCGGTACGCGTGATCGAGTTCGGTGCCGAGCAGAAGCTGCTCATGTCGCGCGACGTCACGATCGAGCAGCGGCTGGAAACGATGCGGCGCGATTTCGTCGCCAACGTATCGCACGAACTGAAGACGCCGGTCACGGTGCTATCGGGATTCGTCGATACCCTGGCCGACGAGTCGATCGAGCTGAGCAGCGCCCAGCGCAAGCGCTTTCTGGCGCTGATGGACGACCAGGCGCGCCGTATGCGTCGCCTGATCGAGGACCTGCTGACCCTGTCGGCGCTCGAATCGGGCGCAATGCCGGAAGACGAACAGGCGATTGAGATCAGGCCGTTCATCGATAAGCTGGGCGAGGAAGCGCGCGCGCTCTCCGGCGCCCGCCACCGCATCAGCGTGGCGGTCGAGAGCGACTGCCGCCTGACCGGAAGCTTCGAGGAGTTGAAGAGCGCCTTTTCGAATCTGGTTTCGAACGCGGTGCGCTACACACCGCAGGGCGGAGCGGTGCAGCTCCTCTGGCGCATCGAGGACGGGCGCGGCCTGTTCAGCGTGCAGGACAACGGCATAGGCATCGAAGCGCGCCATATCGCAAGGCTTACCGAGCGTTTCTACCGGGTCGACAGCAGCCGTTCGCGCGAAACCGGCGGCACCGGGCTCGGCCTCGCGATCGTCAAACACGTCCTCACGCGACACCAAGCGACCCTCGACGTGCACAGCGAACTGGGCCGCGGGTCGACTTTCAGCGCCGTGTTTCCCCCGCAACGGATCTCGGTTCCCGGCCAGGCGCTCGCGGCCGCCTGAGGTTCGGCCTCAGGGCAAGATTTCGTAAGCGACGCGCTCGAAATCGCTGCCGCGCTCGATCAGCTCGGTGAGTCGCACCCGCACTGCCGAATCGACGTACACCTCGACCACCCGCTTCGGCTTGTACCAGCCCGACGGCAGCACCAGCGTCGGCGGGGCGTCGAGCGCGGGCACGGCGGTCAACGACAGCGCCTGTACGTATTGGGCGTCGATTGCGTTCAACCCGGTCGCGCGCACCGCGGTTTCTGCCGGCAGACCGGGCAAGAGGCGCACGCCCGCATGCAGGTCGCCGTTGTCGGCGGTCATCAGCCAGCGAACCTGACCGAGCATGAAATTGGTGCTGTCGACCGGACGAACGCTTACCAGCTGCCCATGCGAGTAACGCTTGCCCGGATCGGATACGGTACGCACCATGCGCAGTCCCTGAGCGCTGTCATTTTCCAGCCGCCATTGCTCGAGCGCAAATCCCTGCGCGACGCCGTAATCGTCTTCGTGACTGGTCCTGATGCGCCCGAAAGTTGCAATTTCCTGGCGCTGCTTCTGACTCAGCTCGCGCTGGTCGCCCGGCTGGCGGAACGCGCGCCCGCAGATGAAGTAGTGGATCGCGGGCAGACCCTGGCAGGCGAGCGCAGCGTCAGCGATGCGGCGTCGCTCCTGTCCGCGACCCGGACGCGCCTGGCACCACTGCCGGTAAAGGAAGACAAGCAGTTGCTCGCACGAGGGCTGGACGCAGTCCTCGCCCAGCGCCAGCTTGGCCGGCGATTCGCCCTTGCGCAGCAGGCCGATGCGGTTGCGCAGGCTTTTGGCCAGGCGCTGTGTGCCGAGGTAGCGCGGCTCTTCGATTCGGATATCCTCGTCTTCGATTCGCTCGGCGGTCCGGTCGCCCATGAGGTCGATCACCATCGGCGCCAAATCCTCCTCCTGGATCGACTTGCGCGAGATATCTACCTTCTCGGCCCATCGCTCGAGCAGGAATGCGACGAAGGTCAACTGCCGCTGCCCCAGCTCGTTCGGGTTGCACGCGCCCATCATGACGGCGCGGATGTAGGCGATGCGCGGCGAAGTATCGTGCACGTCGCGGTTCAGGTAATCCTTGACCGGCTCCTCTTCCACCCCGAGCGCCTCGGCCTTCGCGTACGCCTCGTGCAGCAGGCCCCAGTCGCGCCCCGGCACCTGGCGGTAGGCGCGGTAATGGTGAAACATCTTCAGGCCGATGTAGGCCAGCGCGCGCTGAGCGACCAGCGCCGCCTGACCGCGCAATCCCGGCTCGCCCTCCGCGACTGGGTCCAGGCAGCGCATGTATCCGATGCGCATTTCGTCCCACAGCGCGATCGTCTCCTGGAAGATGCGCGCCTCGGCTTCCACCATCGGCAGGGCACGGTTGGTGAACCGCTTGGCCTGCTCGATTTGCACGAAGTTGACCGC
Source organism: Burkholderiales bacterium (assembly GCA_050741415.1). GTDB lineage: Bacteria > Pseudomonadota > Gammaproteobacteria > Burkholderiales > SG8-39 > DAHVFK01. The sequence goes on from JBOIFB010000047.1 coordinate 4,602, forward strand.
TTCGCGCAGGGTTTCCATCACGCCCAGGCGCACGAGCGCCTTGGTCGGGAAGCGGTTGAATTCACTGATCTGCTCGTACAGCTGGCGCTGCGCCGTCGCGACGTTAGCCAGCGGAACGTTCTCCAGCCAGCCCTTGCAGGCGGACTCGTCGATGAATTCGGGCGACGCGTGGGCCACCAGTTCGGGCAGCTCGAGGTCGGTCATGGCTTTCGTCTCATGTGGCCGGACGCGCGAGCAGCGCCGCGAGACTCGCGCCGAGCCGGGCGTCCGGCACGGCGGCGCGCTCTTCGCCGGGCGCGCGGCCCTCGCGCCGTGGCGAGGCCCAAATCGAATCGGGGAACGTGCGATCGTCCGGGTAGCGCGCGATCACGTGCCAGTGCAGGTGCGGCACCTGGTTGCCGAGGCTGGCGAGGTTGACTTTGTGCGGCCGGAATAATTCGCGCAGCGCGGTTTCGCAGGCGAAGACCGCTCGCATCAGCCGCTCGCGTTCGCCGGTGCCGAGATCTGTCATCTCACTCGCGTGTCGGTTGAGGATCACGCGGCAATAGCCCGGATGGTCGCGCGAGACGACACGCACGATACGGCAGAAATCGTCGCGCCACAGTACCGACCCTCCGTCGCGCTCGCACAGTTCGCAACCCATGCTTTTCGGGGCCCACTAGAGCAGGACGCGCTCGATGCCGCCGGCATTCGCCTTGCGCACGAATTCCGGCAGCCAGTCATCACCGAGCAGGCGCCGCGCCATTTCGACCACAATATAGTCGGCTTGCGCCCCCGTGTCATCCGCGAACCTCGCCAGCCCCTGCAGGCAGGACGGGCAGGATGTGAGAATTTTCACACTTTGCCCGGGCGCCCCGCTACCGCCGCGGGCAACGTCCTTCCTCAATTCCTGCTCTTTGCGCATGCGCACCTGGGTCGAGACGTCCGGGCGCGTCAGCGCCAGGGTGCCGGACTCGCCGCAGCAGCGCGCAGACAGCGCGACCTGCGAGCCGGTGAGCGCGCTCGCCACTTCGAGGGGCTGGTAGAGCTTGATCGGGGAGTGGCAGGGATCGTGGTACACGTAGCGCAGGCCCGAAACGCCCTCGAGCCTGACGTCCTTCTCGAGCAGGTACTCGTGGATGTCGAGCAGGCGGCAGCCTGGAAAGATCTTGTCGAATTCGTACTTCTCGAGCTGATCCAGGCACGTGCCGCATGAGACGATCACGGTGCGGATGTCGAGATAGTTGAGCGTGGTCGCAAGGCGATGGAACAGCACCCGGTTTTGCGTGATGATGCGCTCGCCGCGCTCGGCCTCCCCCGCCGCGGTCTGCGGGTAGCCGCAACACAGGTAGCCGGGCGGCAGCACGCACTGCACTCCGACGCGGTAGAGCATCGCCTGGGTCGCCAGGCCGACCTGGGAGAACAGGCGCTCCGAGCCGCAACCGGGGAAATAGAACACCGCGTCCGAGTCTTCGTTCACCTGCGCGGGGTCGCGTACGATCGGCACGATCTTCGGGTCTTCGATATCGAGCAGCGCGCGCGCAGTCTTCTTCGGCAGACCGCCCGGCATCGGCTTGTTGACGAAATGCACGACGCGGGCCGCGGCGCTTGGGCGCCCGGTGCTCGAGGGTGGACGCGCGGTCTGCGCGCGCGCGATCCCCAGCCCCCTGACCGCGCGATATGCGGCGCGCTGCAGCCGGTAGCCCCAGTCGATCATCAGCTTGCGCGCGAGCTTGACCGTGCGCGGATCGGTCGCGTTCAGGAACAGCATCGAAGCGCGCGTGCCGAGGTTTGCGCGCCGCTTGCCGCTGCGGCGCAGGAGATTGCGCATCGCGATCGAGACATTGCCGAAATCGATCTCGACCGGGCACGGGCTTTCGCACTCGTGGCATACGGTGCCGCAGCTCGTCGCGCACCTTGGTCTTCCACGACAGCCTCACGGCGCGGGACTGAAGCTGTTCGAACTGCGCGGCCAGATCAGCCGCCAGGCGCTGCCAGCGCGCGCGCACGGCGCGGATCAGCTCGAGCGCCTGCGCCGGCCGCTCGCCCAGCACTTCCTTCGCAGGTTGGCGTTCCTCGACGTGGTAGAGCGGCAGCTCGCCCTCGAAGTAGGCCTGCAAAGCATCCAGCAGCTCGAGCTTGTTGGCCAGCGACAACTCGATGTTGATGCGCTCGATGCCATCGTTGTAGTCGCCCAGGCGCTCGAGCGGGATCACCACGTCCTCGTTGATCTTGAACGCGTTGGTGTGATTGGCAATCGCTGCCGTGCGCCCGCGGTCGAGCCAGAAGCGTTTGCGCGCCTCCGGCGAAACCGCGACGAAACCCTCGCCGCCGCGCGCCTCAGTCCGCTTCCGGTGCGCCGAACACGTCGCGATAGCTGACGTAGAAGCTGGCCAACAGGGTCGGCAGCATAATCAGCATGAGCGGGTATACGAAGGACTCGAGCGATCCGGGAAGCTTGTCACCGGTCAAAAGCAATAGCGCGCTCAAGGCAAAGGAAGGTGCCACCACCGTTATCAGGATCGCGACGGCGCCGTAGGCGAGGAACGCGCGCCAGTTCAATAAACAGGCCAGCAAGCTGAAGAACAGTGCCTTGGCAACGCCGACGCCATGCCAGGCAACGAGCACGGGCGCGTACCAGAACATCATCATCACCGGACCGTAGACGGCCACGGCGACTATCATCGTGGCAACCTTGAATGCGGGTTGGACCTCGGCGCCTGCGGCGGGGTCTCCGAACAGCGCATGCAGCAGGTTGCCGCCATCGATAAGGACCGTCGCGCCCAGCAGCAGGGCGAGGCATGCCAGGTACACCGCGCCAAGTGCCAGCATGCGAGTTCGTTGCTCGCGAAAACCTGAAAACAGGATATCCAGCTTGAGCGGCCCGCCGCGGGCGGCGGCACGTCCCGCGGCCATGAAGCTGACCGAGAACGCCGGCACCAGGACCGGCGCGACCACGATTCCCGCCAGCGGCACCAGCGCCAACAGATTCATCAGCAACCAATACGCGAACACGAGCGCAATCCACGACAGCGGGGCGGCACGAAACAGGCGCCAACCCTCGCCCAGCCAGCGCGGGCCGCGCCCCGCCGCCACGATCCGCGCGGGCGTTGCCATCAATCCACCCAGGCCGCGTCCGGCGCTGCGACGCGCAGTGTCAGAACGTCGCGAAAGTGCGCGGGGTCGTGCGCATGCACCAGCATCCCGGGGCGCGGCAAGTGAAAGTCGTGCAGGCGCGAAAGCCAGAAGCGCAGCGCCGCGGCGCGCAGCAGCACGGGCCAGGCGCCGCGCTCAAGCGCGGTGAACGGGCGCAGCTCGGCGTACGCCTGGAGCAGCGCGCGCACCCTCGCGGGATCCATCTTGCGATCGCACTCGGGATCGATGAGGCACCAGTCGTTGGCGCACACGGCGAGATCGAACAGCAGGCAGTCGACACCGGCGAAATAGAAATCGACCACGCCTGAAATGCGCCTATCCTCGAACAGCGCGTTGTCGCGGAACAAGTCGGCGTGCACCGGGCCGCGCGGCAAGTCGGGGAAGCGGTACAGCGACTGGAAGCGCAACTCCTCGTCGAGCAGGGCCTGCGCCTCCGCATCGAGGAACGGGCGCACGGCGCGCGCGGCGGCGCGCCACCACTTCGGTCCGCGCGGATTGTCGAGGTATTCGTGAAAGGAGCGCCCCGCAAGGTGCATGCGCCCGAGCAGCGCCCCGAGCTCGGCGCACTCGTGCACGCCCGGGCGCTCGATCGAGCCGCCGCCCAGCCGCGTCACGAGCGCGGTGGGCTTGCCGTTCAGGCTCGACAGGTACTGGTCGGACAGGTCCGCCATCGGTGCGGGACAGGGTATGCCGTGGCGCGCGAGGTGCGCCATCAGGCCGAGATAGAACGGCAGTTCGGTCGCCGGCAGGCGCTCGAACAGCGTGAGGACGAAGCGGCCCTGGCTGGTGGTCACGAAATAGTTGGTGTTCTCGATTCCCGCCGCGACCGGCTCGAGGGCCGAGAGGCTTCCGACCGAGTAGTTGCGCAGCCACTCGACGAGTTGGGATTCGGAGACTGGGGTGTAAACCGACATGGACCGCTGGCTAGGCTCCGTCTGATCAGGCGCCCGGCGCGGGCAGCGGAGCCGGAATCACTTCCAGGTCTTGATCGGCCACATCGGGACGCGCACGCCGTCGTCGAGCGAGTCACGGCGCATCCAGGTGCCATTGCCGCTGGTGTCGATGAGGTAGTAGACCGGGCCGTCCTTCGGCGTAACTTTGAGCATGATCACCTGACCGCCGGCGCGTATCGGCTCGACCTTGTCGCCTTGCCGCACCGGTATCCGCACTTGCGGCTCCTGGATCGGATTGCTCGTGCCTGGCGCCGGGGGCGGCGGGCCGGGCAGCGGCTCGAGCTTCGGCGGCGCGGATTGCTGCGCGAGTGCCTGCAACGCGATTGCGGCGAGAAGGGCTACGAGTATGCGGCGCATTTGGCAGGCGTTCAACTCTGAATTCTAGCAGAGTGAACTTGTTCCAAGACTGAGCGGGGACTCGTCGTTCGTGCAGGGTTCGGTCGGATGCTCGCCGGCAGGTCGGAGGCGGCGGCGATCTCTGCCATAATGCCGTAGCGCCTCGATGCCTCGCGGAAAGAAATTTCGTACGCCGGGTGGGCGAGCTTCGGCAGCTTCTCGTTCTTCATCGTGTCCGGGAATCATCCTGAAAAGACGCTCCTGCTCGTGGACGGGTCCTCGTACCTGTACCGGGCGTTCCACGCGCTGCCGGAGCTGAGGAGCCCGCGAGGCGAGCCCACCGGCGCGATTTATGGCGTGCTCAGCATGCTAAGGCGCCTCGGTGCCGACTACAAGGCGCAGGCGCGCGCCTGCGTTTTCGACGCCAAGGGCAAGACTTTCCGCGACGACGCCTACGCCGAGTACAAGGCGAATCGCCCGCCCATGCCGGACGATCTCGCGGCGCAGATCGAGCCGCTCAAGGAGGCGGTCGAAGCGCTCGGTTGGCCCTCGCTGGCGATCGAGGGGGTCGAGGCCGACGACGTGATCGCGACGCTCGCCGAGCAGGCCAAGGCGCTGGGCTGGCGCTGCATCATCTCGACCGGCGACAAGGACCTCGCTCAACTGGTCGACCCGAGCGTCACGCTGATAAACACGATGTCCAACGAAACCCTGGACGAGGCTGGCGTGCGGCAGAAGTTCGGCGTCTCCCCGGAGCGCATCGTCGACTACTTCGCCCTCGTCGGCGACGCGGTCGACAACGTCCCTGGCGTCGCCAAGGTCGGACCGAAGACTGCAGCCAAGTGGATTTCCCAGTTCGGCTCGCTCGACCAAGTCATCGCGCACTCGGGCGAAATCAACGGGGTGGTAGGCGAGAACTTGCGCAAGACGCTCGACTGGCTGCCGCAAGCGCGCATGTTGCTGAGCGTCAAGCGCGACGTGCCGCTGCCGATCACGCTCGCGGAACTGGAAGACGGCGTCGCCGACCTCGAGCACCAGCGCGTGCTGTTCGAGCGCTTCGGCTTCCGCTCGTGGCGCTACGAGATCGGAGGTGCGACGACCGCGGCGGCGCGGGCTCCGGTGGCAGAGCGGACCGAGCACGCCGAGCGCAGGCGCTACCTCTGCGCGCGCGACGAACAAGGTCTGCGCGAGCTGCTCGCCGCATTGCAGGATACCGATCTGGTGGGTTTCGACACCGAAACCACGGGCCTGGAGCCGATGGTTGCGCAGCTCGTGGGAATGTCGTTTGCCTGCGGGCCGATCGCCGCCTACCTGCCTCTGGCGCACGAATATCCCGGGGCCCCTGCTCAGCTAGGCGTCGAACGTGCGCTTGCGCTGCTGCGCCCCTGGCTGGAGGACGCGGCGCGCGCCAAGGTGGGGCAGAACCTCAAGTTCGATGCGCACATCCTCGCCAACCACGGCGTCAACCTGGCCGGCATCGCGCACGACACGCTGCTCGAGTCCTATGTCTACGAGGCGCACGAGCGGCACGACCTGGATTCGCTCGCACAGCGGCACCTTGGCTGGAAAACGATCTCCTACGACGATGTCACCGGCAAGGGTGCGGCGCGGATCCCGTTCTCGGCGGTCGACCTCCAGCGCGCCACCGACTATGCGGCCGAGGACGCCGATTGCGCACTCGCGGTGCACGACGCGCTCTATCCGAAAATCGCCGCGGACCGGAAGCTGTGCTACGTCTACCGGGAAATCGAGATGCCGCTGCTGCCCGTGCTGCTGCGCATGGAGCGCAACGGCGTGCTGCTCGACAGCGCGCTGCTCGAGGCTCAAAGCCGCGAGCTGGGCAAGGAGATGCTGGAGAAAGAGCAGAAAGCCTATGAAGCGGCCGGCCAGCCCTTCAACCTCAATTCGCCCAAACAGATCCAGGAGATCCTGTTCGAGCGCCAGGGCCTGCCGGTGAAGAAGAAGACTCCCTCCGGAGCGCCTTCGACCGACGAGGACGTGCTCGCCGAGCTGGCGCAGGATTACCCGCTGCCGAAGATCCTGCTCGAATACAGGGGACTGGCGAAGCTCAAATCGACCTACACCGACAAGCTGCCGCGCATGGTGAACGCGCGCACCGGGCGCGTGCACACCACGTACTCGCAGGCGGTGGCGGTGACCGGTCGGCTGGCCTCAACCGAGCCCAACCTGCAGAATATCCCGATCCGAACCCCGCAAGGAAGGCGCATCCGCGAAGCTTTCATCGCGCCGCCCGGATGCCGAATCCTGAGCGCCGACTACTCGCAGATCGAGCTGCGCATCATGGCGCACCTGTCCGGCGACGAGGGCCTGCGCCACGCGTTTGCACACGGCCACGACGTGCACCGCGCCACCGCAGCCGAAGTGTTCGGCCGGGCGCTGGACGAAGTGACGCCGGACGAACGCCGCACCGCCAAAGTGATCAACTTCGGCTTGATCTACGGCATGTCGTCGTACGGCCTGGCGCAGAACCTGGGCATCGAACGCGCCACCGCGCAGGCCTACATCGATTCCTACTTCTCGCGTTATCCGGCGGTCAGGCGCTACATGGACGAAACGCGCGAGCGGGCGCGCAAGCTCGGCTACGTGGAAACGGTGTTCGGCCGCCGGCTGTGGCTGGCGGAAATGAAGAGCGGTTCGCCGCAGCGCCGCCAGGCCGCCGAGCGCGCCGCGATCAACGCGCCGATGCAGGGCACCGCGGCCGATCTGATCAAGCTCGCCATGGTCACGGTGCAGAACTGGCTCGACCAGTGCGGCTTCGGCGCCAAGCTGATCATGCAGGTGCACGACGAGCTCGTGCTCGAAGTGCCGCAGCGTGAGCTGGACGAAGTGCGCGAGGGACTGCGGGCGCGCATGCAGGACGTAACGGCGCTCGAGGTGCCGCTGATCGTGGACGTCGGCGTGGGCGACAACTGGGACGAAGCGCACTAGCTTGCGGTCTGTCGCTTTTCTGGACTGTGCGCGCGCTCTCGGCGCAACGGCTCAGCGCAGCGCACCGAATACCTTCCTGATGATGCTCGATGCCGATCCGACAGGATTCTGGCGAATCTTCTTTTCTTCGTCCGCGATCTCCAAAAACAGACCGTCGAGAGCCTTCTGCGTGACGTAGGTGTCGAGGTTCGCATCCTGCTTGTTCACCAGGCCGAAGCGCGCGCCCTTTACCGCGTACTCGTTGTACTTCTCGGCCAGCTTCATCCTGGCGGTGGCCTTGCTGACAAGCGGCAGAAACCTGGCCCGCAACTGCACTTCGGTGGCGCGGCGGAAGTACATCGTGCCGGCTGTATCGCCCCCGGTGAGGATGCTTTTGGCGTCCTCAATGCTCATCTTCTTCACTGCGCGGACCAGCAGTGTCTTCGCCTCGGGCACGGCGGCCTCGGCCGCGCGATTCATGCTCAGCACCAGTTCGTCGGCGTACCGGCCCATGCCCAAACGGCGCATCAACCCCTCGGCTTTCTGCAGCGATTCCGGCAGCGGAATCCTCACGCGCGGGTTGCCGAGGAAGCCATCGCTGCGGCCGAGAGACGAAACGGCCTGCCGTGCCCCCTTGTCGAGCGCGGCCTTGAGCGCAGCGACCGCATCCTTTTTGCTGATCCGGTCGAGCTGCGCTGCCGCGGGCTGACACCAGGCCAGAGCCGCCAACATGCAGCATGCCACGCCTTTCACTCTTTTATCCGCGCCGGTAGACGATCTTCTTGCTTCCTCCGTCGCAGCTTCCTACCACCTTGCCGTCTGCGGTCGCGTCCTTCGGCACGATCTCGAGCGTGTAGTGCTTCACCCCATTGGCCTCGATCTTGGCCGCGATTTCAGCCTTGAGCTCTTCGCAGGGCTTGCTGGCCATCGCGGGCGCAGCCGCGAGCGCCAGCACCAGCAATATCGCAAGTCTTTTCATGACAGGCTCCTTTCGCGTAAAGCCGTCATTATCCGACAAGGACGAATAGAACAGCGCACAAGGCGATCAGTGCGATCAGCAGCGACGCGGCAGCCAGCAGGTGCAGGCGCCACAGCGCCCGATCCACATTGGCCGCGCCCTGCTCCACCGCGCTCACCGTGTGCTGCAGCTGCTCGGCAAGCACCCTCACCGACTCGGCATTGTGCGTTGCAGCGCCTTGCAGCTCGGCGATCTGCTGTGCCGTCACCTCGGCCGAGCGGTCCTGTCCCTTGCGCGCGGTAAACGCCGGGATCGCCGCGGTCACGATGTTGGTGACGTACGGCAGGACTGCCTTCAGCGCGGACACCCAGGCGGACATGCGCGCCGGCTCAGGCGACCCCGGCGCCGTGCGCCTGCCGGTCGGCGTGATACGACGAGCGCACCATCGCGCCCACGGCGGCGTGGCGAAAGCCCATCGCGGCGGCCTCGCGCTCGAACATGGCGAAGGTGTCGGGATGGACATAGCGCTCAACCGGCAGGTGGTGCGCGGACGGCTGCAGGTACTGGCCGATGGTGAGCATGTCGACCTTGTGCATCCTGAGATCGCGCATGACCTGCAAAATTTCCTCGTCGCTCTCGCCCAGGCCGACCATCAGCCCGGACTTGGTCGGCACCGCCGGATGGCGGTGCCGGAATGACTGCAGCAGCTCCAGCGAGTGACGGTAGTCGCCGCCGGGGCGCGCCCTGCGGTACAGCCTCGGCACGGTTTCAAGGTTGTGATTCATGACGTCCGGCGGCGCGGCGCCCAGGATCTCGATGGCCCGCTCGATCCGCCCCCGAAAGTCCGGCACCAGCA
>JBOIFB010000048.1:0-13703 GCA_050741415.1 Burkholderiales bacterium
TGACCGCAGCGTCTTAATCGAGCAGCAATGCCCTACGCAGACGGCGCACCCGAAGCGGGAATCAAGGGTTCCTGATTCAAGGTCGCCATGGGGGCCGTACCGCGAGGCACGGCCGTTTGATCAACGTAAGGAGGTAGACCTTGAGTCTTAGTCTGGAGCAGAAGCAGGCGGTCGTAAGCGAGATCGCGGCGCAGCTCGGCAACGCGCAGGCGTTGATCGTCGCGGAATATCGCGGCCTCAACGTCGAGAGCGTGACGGGCCTGCGCGCTGCCGCAAGGAAGTCGGGCGTCTACCTGCGCGTGCTGAAGAACTCGCTCGCACGGCGTGCCGTAAAGGGCACCCCGTTCGAAAAGCTGGCCGAGCAGATGAGCGGTCCGCTGATCTACGGCATCGCGCAGGATCCGGTTCTCGGCGCCAAGGTGCTGGCCGAGTTTGCGAAAGCGAACGAGTTCTTCGTCATTAAAGGCGGGGCAATGCCGAACAGCGTGATGTCCGCCAAGGACGTTGCGGAGCTCGCCTTGCTGCCGAGCCGTGACGAGCTGCTGGCCAAGCTCATGGGCACGATGCAGGCGCCGGTCGCTACGCTCGTGCGCACCATGAACGAGGTGCCGGGCAGGTTCGTGCGCACACTGGCCGCGATACGCGACCACAAGGAGAAGGCTGCGGCCTGATCCGATCCGACCAAACATTCAGGAACCATAAACATTCGGGAGTTGAAGATGGAACGTACACAAATCCTCGAGGCAATTTCGGGCATGACCGTCCTGGAGCTGTCTCAGCTTATCAAGGACATGGAAGAGAAATTCGGCGTATCGGCTGCGGCAGCCGTTGCCGTCGCAGCGCCGGCTGGCGGCGCGGCGGGCGGGGCTGCCGCCGCAGAAGAGAAAACCGAGTTCACCGTGACGCTGACCGCGATCGGCGACAACAAGGTGAACGTCATCAAGGCGGTGCGCGAGCTGACGGGCCTGGGGCTGAAAGAGGCCAAGGATCTGGTCGACGGGGCGCCCAAGCCGGTGAAGGAGGGGGTCAGCAAGGCCGACGCCGACGCGATAGCGAAGAAGCTCACCGACGCAGGCGGCAAAGTCGAGATCAAGTAAGACCGTGTTCGAGGCCGGCGGCCCGGAACTTCCGGACCGCCGGATCCTCCTACTCGGCCCGAGTCCTGACACAGAGACATAGTGCAAACCCAAGACGCTGCGAACCGAACGGCTGCCGCGTCTTCGATTTGCCCTTTGCCGCAATAGCGTTCCTTTACTGGGAGCCTTCATGACCTATTCGCTTACCGAGCGTAAACGCATCCGCAAGAGCTTCGCGAAACGCGCAAGCGTTCTCAACGTGCCCTTCCTGATCGCGACGCAGCTCGAGTCCTATACCGCGTTCCTGCAGGCGAGCGTCGCGCCCGAAAAGCGCAAGACCGAAGGCCTGCAGGCGGCGTTCAATTCGATCTTCCCGATCTCGAGCCATTCCGGGAACGCGCGTCTGGAGTTCGTCAGCTTCATGCTCGGCGAGCCGCCTTTCGACGTCAAGGAATGCCAGCAGCGCGGCCTGACTTACGCCAGCCCGCTGCGCGCCAAGGTGCGCCTGGTGATCATGGACAAGGAGGCGCCCAAGCCGACCACCAAGGAAGTCAAGGAGCAGGAGGTCTACATGGGCGAGATCCCGCTCATGACCACCACCGGTTCGTTCGTGATCAACGGCACCGAGCGGGTCATCGTCTCCCAACTGCATCGCTCGCCGGGAGTGTTCTTCGAGCACGACCGCGGCAAGACCCACAGCTCGGGCAAACTGCTGTTTTCGGCCCGAGTCATCCCCTATCGCGGCTCCTGGCTCGACTTCGAGTTCGACGCCAAGGACATCGTCTTCTTCCGCGTCGACCGTCGCCGCAAGATGCCGGCCACGATTCTGCTCAAGGCGCTCGGCTACACGCCCGAGCGGATTCTCAAGGAGTTCTTCGCGTTCGACAGCTTCAACATCGAGCCGAACCACGTCCTGTTCGAGGTGGTCCCGGAGCGGCTGCGGGGCGAAGTGGCGCGCTTCGACATCAACGACAAGTCGGGCAAGCTGATCGTGGCGCAGAACAAGCGCATCACGGTAAAGCACATCCGCGACATGGAGGCGGCGGGAATCAAGAAGCTCGTCGCGCCCGACGAGTTCATCATCGGTCGCGCCCTCGCGCACAACGTGGTGAATTCCGAAACCGGCGAAATCGTCGCCAACGCAAACGACGAAATCACCGAAACGCTGCTCGCCAAGCTGCGCGAAGCGAAAGTGGGCCGGGTCCAAGCCCTGTTCACCAACGACCTGGACCAGGGCGCCTACGTCTCGCAAACCTTGCGCGCCGACGAAACCACCGATCTGAATGCCGCCCGCATTGCGATCTACCGCATGATGCGCCCGGGCGAGCCGCCGACGGAGGACGCCGTCGAGGCGCTGTTCAACGGCCTGTTCTTTGCCGAGGAGCGTTACGATCTCTCCGCGGTCGGCCGGATGAAATTCAACCGCCGCATCGCAGCCCCGAGCGAGACGAGCTGGCAGCTGCGGCTCAAGAACGTGGCTTTGGCGAAGGAGGCGGAGCAGGAGGTGCGCGCCTATTTCGGCAACGTACCCGAACTGCACCTGAACAAGGTCAGCATCGAGGGCATCGCGACCGAAGAGCAGGCCCAGGCGGTGGCGGACAAGATGTTCCAGGACCTCAAGGCGAAGGGCGTCGACCGGCAGAAGCTGGACGCGAAGATCGAGCAGCGCTTCACGCTCAGCCCGCGCGACATCGTGGAAGTGATCCGCATTCTGGTCGAGCTGCGCAACGGCCGAGGCGAGATCGACGACATCGACCACCTCGGCAACCGGCGCGTGCGCTCGGTCGGCGAGCTGGCCGAAAACCAGTTCCGTGCCGGCCTAGTGCGCGTCGAGCGGGCGGTCAAGGAGCGCCTGTCGCAGGCCGAAAGCGACAACCTGATGCCGCACGACCTGATCAACGCCAAGCCGATCTCGGCCGCGATCAAGGAGTTCTTCGGCTCGTCGCAGCTGTCGCAGTTCATGGACCAGACCAACCCGTTGTCGGAAATTACCCACAAGAGAAGGGTTTCCGCATTGGGGCCCGGCGGCCTTACCAGGGAAAGAGCGGGGTTCGAGGTGCGCGACGTGCATCCGACCCACTACGGCCGCGTGTGCCCGATCGAGACGCCCGAGGGTCCGAACATCGGCCTGATCAACTCGCTCGCGCTGTACGCGCGCACCAATAAATACGGCTTTCTCGAGACGCCGTATCGCAAGGTGACGAATACCAAGGTCACCAACGAGATCGAGTTCCTGTCGGCGATCGAGGAAGGCAACTACGTGATCGCACAGGCCAACGCCCAGATCGATAAGGCGGGCAAGCTGGTGGACACGCTGGTGTCGTGCCGATACAAGAATGAGTTCGAGCTCAAGTCGGCGGAAGAAGTCCAGTACATGGACGTGGCGCCGGCGCAGATCGTATCGGTGGCAGCGTCGCTGATCCCGTTCCTCGAGCACGACGATGCCAACCGCGCGCTGATGGGCTCCAACATGCAGCGCCAGGCGGTGCCCTGCCTGCGGCCGGAAAAGCCGCTGGTCGGAACCGGCGTCGAGCGCACCGCGGCAATTGACTCCGGCACCTGCGTCATCGCGCTGCGCGGCGGCGTGATCGACTACGTCGACGCCAACCGGATCGTGGTTCGGGTGAACGACGACGAGACCGTTGCGGGCGACGTCGGGGTGGACATCTACAAGCTCACCAAGTACACGCGTTCGAACCAGAACACCAACATCAACCAGCGCCCGATCGTGAAGCAGGGCGAGCGCATCGCCAAAGGCGACGTGGTGGCCGATGGCGCCTCGACCGACCTGGGCGAGCTCGCGCTCGGCCAGAACATGCTGGTCGCGTTCATGCCGTGGAACGGCTTCAATTTCGAGGACTCGATCCTGATCTCGGAGCGGGTGGTCGGCGACGACCGCTTCACCTCGATCCACATCGAGGAGCTGACCGTCGTGGCGCGCGATACCAAGCTCGGTCCGGAAGACATCACGCGCGACATCTCGAATCTGTCCGAGGGGCAGCTGTCGCGCCTCGACGAGTCGGGCATCGTCTATATCGGCGCCGAAGTCGAGGCAGGCGACGTGCTGGTGGGCAAGGTGACGCCCAAGGGCGAGACACAGCTTACGCCGGAGGAAAAGCTCCTGCGCGCGATCTTCGGCGAGAAGGCGAGCGACGTCAAAGACACCAGCCTGCGCGTGCCCTCGGGCATCTCGGGCACGGTGATCGATGTCCAGGTCTTCACGCGCGAGGGAATCGAGCGCGATAAGCGCAGCCAGCAGATTATCGAGGACGACCTGCGCCGCTACAAAACCGACCTCGCCGACCAGATGCGCATCGTCGAGTCCGATACCTTCGAGCGGCTCGAGAGGTTGCTGGTGGGCAAGATGGCCAACGGCGGCCCGAAGCGCCTGGCCAAGGGCACCAAGCTGGCCAAGAGCTACCTGGAGTCGATCGAACGCTACGACTGGTTCGACATCAGGCTCGGGAACGAAGAGGCCGCCGCGCAGCTCGAGGGCCTGAAGGACTCGCTGGCGCAGAAGCGGCGCGAGTTCGACGCCATGTTCGAGGCCAAGCGCAAGAAGCTCACGCAAGGCGACGAGCTGCCTCCGGGCGTGCTGAAGATGGTCAAAGTCTACGTCGCGGTGAAGCGCCGCCTGCAGCCGGGCGACAAGATGGCTGGTCGGCACGGCAACAAGGGCGTGATCTCGAAGATCGTGCCGGTCGAGGATATGCCGCATATGGCCGACGGCACGCCGGTCGACGTGGTGCTGAATCCGCTCGGAGTGCCCTCGCGCATGAACGTCGGCCAGATCCTCGAGACGCACCTCGGCTGGGCCGCCAAGGGGCTGGGGCTGCGGATTGGCGAGATGCTCAAGCAGCACGCAAAGACAGCCGAGCTGAAGAAGACGCTGTCGCAGATCTACGTCTCGAACACGAAGGAAGACACGATCGCCGACCTGAACGACGACGAGGTGATCGTGCTCGCGAACAACCTCAAGGAAGGCGTGCCGTTTGCGACCCCGGTGTTCGACGGCGCGGCGGAAGCCGAGATCAACGCCATGCTCGAGACGGCGGGGCTGCCGACGTCCGGCCAGGTCACGCTGTATGACGGCCGCACCGGCGAGGCCTTCGATCGCCAGGTGACCGTCGGCTACATGCACGTGCTCAAGCTGCACCACCTGGTGGACGACAAGATGCACGCCCGCTCGACCGGGCCCTACAGCCTGGTCACGCAGCAGCCGCTGGGTGGCAAGGCGCAGTTCGGCGGCCAGCGCTTCGGCGAGATGGAGGTCTGGGCGCTCGAGGCGTACGGCGCGGCCTACACGTTGCAGGAGATGCTGACGGTCAAGTCCGACGACATCAACGGCCGCACCAAGGTGTACGAGAACATCGTCAAGGGCGACCACAAGATCGACGCCGGGATGCCGGAGTCGTTCAACGTGCTGGTGAAGGAAATCCGCTCGTTGGGCATTGATATCGACCTGGAGAGGTACTGATGAAAGCGCTACTGGAGCTCTTCAAGCAGGTCCAGCAGGACGAGGATTTCGACGCGATCAAGATCGGGCTCGCTTCGCCCGAGAAGATCCGTTCCTGGTCCTACGGGGAAGTGAAGAAGCCTGAGACCATCAACTACCGGACCTTCAAGCCGGAACGCGACGGCTTGTTCTGCGCCAAGATCTTCGGGCCGATCAAGGACTACGAGTGCTTGTGCGGCAAGTACAAGCGCCTCAAGCACCGCGGCGTGATCTGCGAGAAGTGCGGCGTTGAAGTGACGTTGGCCAAGGTGCGGCGCGAGCGCATGGGGCACATCGAGCTCGCCAGCCCGACCGCGCACATCTGGTTCCTCAAGTCGCTGCCTTCGCGTCTCGGCCTGGTGCTCGACATGACGCTGCGCGACATCGAGCGGGTGCTGTACTTCGAGGCCTACGTCGTGACCGACCCGGGCCTGACTCCGCTCAAGCGCTGCCAGCTGCTGACCGAAGACGACTATCTGTCCAAGGTCGAAGAGTTCGGCGACGACTTTTCGGCTGCCATGGGGGCGGAGGGCATCCGCGCGCTGCTGCGCTCAATCGACATCAACCGCGACATCGAGAACCTGCGCAAGGACCTCGAGGCGACCAGCTCGGAAGCCAAGATCAAGAAGCTCGCCAAGCGCCTCAAAGTGCTCGAGGGCTTCAAGAACGCCAATATCAAGCCCGACTGGATGGTGATGGAGGTGCTGCCGGTGCTGCCGCCCGAGCTGCGCCCGCTCGTGCCGCTGGACGGGGGGCGGTTCGCGACCTCGGACCTGAACGACCTGTATCGGCGCGTCATCAATAGAAATAACAGGTTGAAAAGACTCCTGGAACTGAAGGCGCCGGAAATCATCGTGCGCAACGAGAAGCGCATGCTGCAGGAGGCGGTCGACTCGCTGCTCGACAACGGCCGCCGCGGCAAGGCGATGACCGGTGCCAACAAGCGCCCACTGAAATCGCTCGCGGACATGATCAAGGGCAAGGGCGGGCGCTTCCGCCAGAACCTGCTCGGCAAGCGCGTGGACTACTCCGGCCGCTCGGTGATCGTGGTCGGGCCGCAGCTCAAGCTGCACCAGTGCGGCCTGCCGAAGAAGATGGCGCTCGAACTGTTCAAGCCGTTCATTTTCAACAAGCTGGAACTGCTGGGGCTGGCCACGACGATCAAGGCGGCCAAGCGCCTGGTGGAGCAGGAAGTGCCGGAGGTGTGGGACATCCTGGAAGAGGTGATCCGCGAACACCCGGTGATGCTGAACCGGGCGCCGACACTGCACCGCCTCGGCATCCAGGCCTTCGAGCCGGTGCTGATCGAAGGCAAGGCAATCCAGCTCCATCCGCTGGTGTGCGCGGCGTTCAACGCCGACTTCGACGGCGACCAGATGGCGGTCCACGTGCCGCTTTCGCTCGAGGCGCAGATGGAGGCGCGCACGCTCATGCTTGCCTCGAACAACGTTCTGTCGCCCGCCAACGGCGAGCCGATCATCGTGCCGTCGCAGGACATCGTGCTCGGCCTGTACTACGCCACGCGCGAGTTCCTGAACGCCAAGGGCGAAGGCATGTCGTTCAGCGACCTGGCCGAGGTGCATCGCGCCTACGATTCGCGCCAGGTCGACCTGCACTCGCGGGCCTGGGTGCGCATCAAGGAGGTCGAGGTCAGCGAGGAAGGCGAGAAGACCGACAAGGTTACCCGTTACGAGACGACCGTCGGGCGCGCCCTGCTGTCCGAGATCCTGCCGCCGGGACTGCCGTTCGAGCTGCTCAACCGGCCGCTGAAGAAGAAGGAGATCTCGCGCCTGATCAACGCCGCGTTCCGGCGCTGCGGCCTGCGCGAGACGGTAATTTTCGCCGACAAGCTGATGCAGGCCGGCTTCACCATGGCCACCCGCGCCGGCATCTCGTTCGGCGTGCACGACATGCGCATCCCGACGCAGAAGCACGACATGATCCAGGCCGCCGAAAACGAGGTGAAGGAGATCGAAAGCCAGTACACCTCGGGCCTGGTCACCGTCGGCGAGCGCTACAACAAGGTGGTCGACATCTGGTCGCGCTGCGGCGAGCAGGTCGGCAAGGTGATGATGGAGCAGCTCGCCACCGAGGAGGTGATCGACCGCCACGGCAAGAAGGTGCGTCAGGAGGCGTTCAACTCGATCTACATGATGGCCGACTCCGGCGCGCGCGGCTCAGCGGCGCAGATCCGGCAGCTCGCCGGCATGCGGGGGCTGATGGCCAAGCCCGACGGCTCGATCATCGAGACGCCGATCACCGCCAATTTCCGCGAAGGCCTGAACGTACTGCAGTACTTCATCTCTACGCACGGCGCGCGCAAGGGCCTGGCCGACACGGCGCTCAAGACCGCGAACTCGGGCTACCTCACGCGCCGGCTGGTCGACGTGACGCAGGACCTGGTGGTCACCGAGGACGACTGCAGCACGCAGAACGGGGTGTCGATGAAGGCCCTGGTCGAAGGCGGCGAAGTGGTCGAGGCGCTCAAGGAGCGCATCCTCGGCCGCGTGCTGGCGACCGACCTGACGCATCCGGAGACCCAAGACTTGCTCTTCCCCGCCGGCATGCTGCTCGACGAGGACGCGGTCGATACGATCGACAGCCTTGGCATCGACGAAGTGAAGGTGCGCACGCCGCTCAGCTGCGACACGCGCTTCGGCGTGTGCGCCAAGTGCTACGGGCGCGATCTCGGACGCGGCTCGCTGGTGAACGTTGGCGAGGCGATCGGCGTGATCGCGGCCCAGTCGATCGGCGAGCCGGGCACGCAGCTCACGATGCGGACTTTCCACATCGGCGGCGCGGCGTCCAGGACCGCGGTAGCGAGCCAGGTGGAGGCGAAATCCGCCGGCACCGCACGCTTCACCCCGACCATGCGCTACCTATCCAACGCCAAAGGCGACAAGGTCGTGATCTCGCGCTCAGGCGAAGTGATCATCACCGATGACAACGGCCGCGAGCGCGAGCGCCACAAGGTGCCTTACGGCGCGATGCTGCTGGTGGCGGACGGCGACGCGATCAAGGCCGGCAAGATTGTCGCCAGCTGGGATCCGCACCACCGCCCGATCATCACCGAGTACGGCGGCACGGTGAAATTCGAGCACGTCGAGGAAAACATCACCGTTGCCAAGCAGATCGACGACGTGACCGGTCTTTCGACCCTGGTGGTGATCGACGTCAAGCGCCGCGGCAGCGCCGCGGCGAAGGGCGTGCGGCCGTCGGTCAAACTGCTGAACGAGTCCGGCGAGGAAGTGCGCATCGCCGGCACCGATCACGCGGTGAACATCAGCTTCCCGGTGGGGGCGGTGATCGCGGTGAGGGAAGGCCAGCAGGTGCAGATCGGCGAGGTTCTGGCCCGCATTCCGCAGGAGGTCTCCAAGACGCGCGACATCACGGGCGGCCTGCCGCGGGTGGCTGAATTGTTCGAAGCGCGCGCGCCGAAGGACAAGGCCGTGCTCGCGGAGTACACCGGCACCGTCTCGTTCGGCAAGGACACCAAGGGCAAGCAGCGTCTGGTCATCACCGACCTGGAGGGCGTGCAGCACGAAGAGCTGATCCCGAAGGACAAGCATGTGCTGGTGCACGACGGCCAAGTGGTGAACAAGGGCGAGATGATCGTCGACGGCTCGGTCGATCCGCACGACCTGCTGCGCCTGCTCGGGGTGGAGGCGCTCGCGCGCTACATCATCGACGAGGTGCAGGACGTCTACCGTCTGCAGGGCGTGAAGATCAACGACAAGCACATCGAGGTCATCGTGCGCCAGATGCTGCGGCGGGTGCAGATCGATGACCCGGGCGAGACGGCCTTCATCCAGGGCGAGCAGGCCGAGCGGGCGGACGTGCTGGAAGAGAACGAGAAGGCGGAAAAGGACGGCAAGAAGTTGGCCGTCTACTCCTACATGCTGCTCGGCATCACCAAGGCCTCGCTGTCGACCGACTCGTTCATCTCCGCGGCCTCGTTCCAGGAGACCACGCGCGTGCTGACCGAGGCGGCGATCATGGGCAAGCGCGACGGTCTGCGCGGCCTGAAGGAGAACGTGATCGTCGGGCGCCTCATCCCCGCCGGAACCGGAATGGCCTACCACATTATGCGCAAGGAGCAGGCGGCGGAGCCGATCCTGCCGGAGATCCTCGCGAGCGAAGAGGTCCCGGCAACGGAGGCGACCACGACTTCGAACGGCGGCTGACCCGTGCGGGCCGAGGTGGGCACGGTGCGCGAGCTAGGCCAGGCGTCGGTCGCGGAGCGCGAGGGCAGGGTCGACCTCGCCGCGGCCTTCCGGCTCGCGGTGCGGTTCGACCTGCACGAGGGCGTGTGCAACCACCTCAGCCTGATGCTGCCGGACGCGAGGCGCTTCCTGCTCAACCGCTACGGGTTGCACTGGAGCGAAGTGAGCGCTGCAAATCTTCTCGCGGTCGACGCCGAGGGCGCGGTGCTGGAGGGCGAAGGAGAGATCGAGACGACCGCGTTCTACATCCATTCCCGCATTCACCTCGCCAACCCGAATGCGGTCTGCGTGCTTCACACGCACATGCCCTACGCCACCGCGATCACGCTCACCGAGCCGGGGCGGCTCGAGATGGTCGAGCAGAACGCGCTGCGTTTTCTGGACGATATCGCCTACGACGACTGCTACACCGGGCTGGTGACCGACGCTGCCGAGGGCGACCGGCTGGCGCGGGTCATGGGGTCCAAGCGCGTCATGTTCCTCGCCAGCCACGGCGTCATCGTCGCCGGGCCGTCGGTGGCCGAGGCCTTCGACCTGCTCTACTACCTGGAGCGCGCGGCGCGGGTCCAGGTACTCGCGCGCTCGACCGGCCTCGCGCTGCGCGGGGTGCAGCCCGAGGTCGCACGCGAGACCTACCGCGCAATTCTCGCCGGCGCGCCGAAGTACGCCGGCGCGCACTTCGACGCGCTCAAGCGCATCCTCGATCGGGAAGCGCCGGACTACAAGAGCTGAGGGCGTGCCGCCCGGCCAGCCGCTGCCGAGGCCTGCCGCTGTGGCAGACCTGGGCTCCATCCAGGCGATCTACGCGCACCATGTTTTGAACGGGCTTGCCTCCTTCGAGGAAGCCCCGCCCGCGCCGCAGGAAATGCGCAGACGCTTCGACGAAATCGCCGGGCGCGGACTGCCCTACCTGGTGCTCGAGCTCGACGGCGTGCTGGCCGGATACGGCTATTGCGCGCCCTACCGGGCACGCTCCGCCTATCGCTATGCCCTGGAAGACTCGGTTTATGTCCGCCCCGACATGGTCGGGCGCGGCGTCGGGCGCGCGCTCCTGGGCGCGCTCGTCGCGCGCTGCGCCGAGCTCGGCTACCGGCAGCTGGTGGCCGTGATCGGAGACAGCGCCAACAGGGCGTCCATCGCGCTGCACGCGAGCCAGGGCTTCGTGCGCGTCGGCACGCTGCGTTCGGTCGGCTTCAAGTTCGGCCGCTGGGTGGACAGCGTGTTCATGCAGCGCCCGCTCGGCGAGGGAGACGCGACGCGCCCGCTCGGCCGCTGAGGCGCGAACGCGCCGCTCAACCGGTAAGACTCTGGATCTCGAGCAGCAGGTCGGACTTCGAGACCACGCCGAGCAGTTTGCGCTCGGCCGCGCTGCTGACCACCGGCAGGCGCTCCGCCCCCTGGGCGAGGAACATCTGCAGCGCGTCGCCCAGCGCGGTCTCGGGGGTCAGCACGGCGAACTCGCTTCGCATCAACTCGCCCGCGGTCGGCGCCGGCGCGCCCTGCGGCGCGAGCAGTCTTGGTTTGATCTCGTGCAGCGAAACGACGCCGCGGAAGCGGCCGGCCTCGTCTACCACGTAGACGAACCGCACCGGGTGCTCGAGGAAGGCGCGCTCGATCTGGTCGAAGCCGGCGCCCGCCGGCACGGTGGGCACCGCCGGCTTGATCAGCTCCGCAATCTGCAGGCCGCGCCAGCGCGCGAGCGCGCGCTCCTCCTTGTTGCGATGGATCGTCACCTCGTACATCGACTCCTCGCGCACGGCGCGCGCGACGAAGTAGGCCGCCACGCAGGCCAGCATCAGCGGCAGCACGACCTGGTAGCTCAGGGTCATCTCGAAGATCATCAGAATCGCCATCAGCGGAGCGTGGGTGGCCCCGGCCAGGAACGCGCCCATGCCGACGATCGCGTAGGCGAACGGCATCGAGGTTGCCTGGGGCCACAGCGCGTGCACGCCCTGGCCGAACAACAGCCCGAGCGAGGCGCCGACGAACAGGGTCGGGGTGAACACGCCGCCGATCGCGCCCGATCCCGTGGTCGAGGCCGTAGTCACGATCTTGCAAACGAGCACCAGCAACACCATCGACCACAGCCAGTCGTGGTGCAGCAGCGAGTTCACCACGCTGTAGCCGTTGCCCCAGACCTCGGGCACGCGCGCCGAGATCAGGCCCACGATCAGCCCGCCCAGGCCGAGCCGCAGCGGCAGCGGCAGCGCGAGGCGCGCGAAGCCGGACTTGGCGAGCTGCAGCACGCGCATGAACTGCGGCGCCGCGGCCCCGGCGAGCAGGCCGAGCGCGACGAAGGCGAGCACTTCGGGCCCGATCACCGAAGGAAACGGCGGCATCTGGTAGGGCGGCGCGTAGCCGGTCAGCTCGCGCATCGTGATGTTGGCGACTACCGAGGCGACCACCAGCGGACCGAAGCTCTCCATCGCGATCGAGCCGAGCACGATCTCGGACACGAATAGCGCGCCGCCGATCGGCGCGCTGTACGCGGACGTGATTCCCGCCGCGGCGCCGCAGGCGACCAACAGGCGCAGCCGCGCCGGGCCGAAGCGCGCGATGCGCCCGGTAAGCGACGCGCACATCGCCGCCAGATGGACCATCGAGCCCTCGCGCCCGATCGACCCGCCGGAGGCGACCGAAAACAGCGACGAGCCGCTGCGCACCAGCGCCTGGCGCACCGGGATTCGCCCGTCGCCGATGGAGATCGCCTCCATGTAGTCGGACGACACGTCCTTGTAGGCCCACCTGCGGCTCAGCTGCAGCAGCAGCCCGGCGACCACGCCGCCGACGGCGGGGAAGACGATGCGCAGGTACCAGGGCAGGATCTCGGCGATTTCGACCAGGCCGCCGCTGTGGCGCGTGGCGAGCCATTCCAGGCCGCGGATCGCCTCGCGAAACGCGATCGTTGCCAGCGCGCCGACGAATCCCACCAGCGCGGCCCAGATCAGCATGGTGTGGACCTCGGACGGGCGAAAGCGCTCCGACAGGCGCAGGCGCAACCGTGTCAGGCGCGAGACCGTCATTTCAGCAGCAGGGCGACGCCGCTCGCCGCCAGCAGCAGGGCGACCACCCGCCTGAAGGTCGTCTCGGGAATTCCGTGGTGCACGCGCTCACCCAGCACCATGCCGATCACCATGGCCGGCAGCAGCAGCGCGATCAGCGCGAGCGCCCGTTTGTCGTAGAAGCCGAGGCCGCCGTAGCCTGCCGCGCGCAGCAGCGCGAGCAGAAACAGGGTCGCCGACATGGTGGCGCGAAAGCGCGCCTTGTCGAGGTTCAGCGCGTTCAGGTAGACGACGAATATCGGCCCCGCCATGCCGCCGAACAGCGTGCTGAGCAGGCCGCCGCCCGCGCCTGCGAGCGGCGCGAGCCAGGCGCGCGGCGCGCGCAGCACGGCCTTGCGCGGTGCGAGACTGCGCAGCGCGTAAGCGATGATGAACAGCGCCAGCGCGCTGCGCAGCATCTCGGGATGCAGCGCCTTGAACAGCCACAGCCCCGCGCCCGCGCCGACGAGCGTGGGCAGCAGCAGGCCGCGCACGCCGCGCCATTCCACGTGCCTGAACTCGCGCGCCGTCTGCCCGAACGAGGCGACGATGCCGAGGCTGGTGACGACCGGAATCACCGCGCGCAGCGGCAGGACGAGCACCAGCAGCGGAATCGACACCACCCCGGCGCCGAAACCGGTCGCGCCGCGCAGCGTGTAGGCGACCACGATCACCAGCGCGCACCAAGCGAGCTGCCACGCGCCGGCAACGGACTGCAGCGTTTCGATCACGAATCGGGGAGCAGCACCACCTTGCCCATCACGCGCCGCTCGGCCATGTCCTTGACCGCCCGCGCTGCGTCGTCCAGCCGGTACGTGGCCGATATGTGCGGGCGCAGCTTGCCCTGCACGAACCACTTTTCCAGCTG
>JBOIFB010000049.1:0-13683 GCA_050741415.1 Burkholderiales bacterium
CCTCTCGACGGTGAGCGGCGGCGGGTACGTCGGGGCGTTTTTCGTCAGCCTGTTTCTGCCGCGACGGCTGAATCCGCCGCCGCCGCGCGAGACGGCGTGGCTGCCGCAGGCGATCGCACGCGTGCTGCCGCAGCGGATGCGCAGCCAGTGGGGGCTCGCGAAGGAGGCGGCCGCCTCGCAGGAGAAGACGAAGGCCGACGACTGCCGCGAGGCGGCGGAGCACGCGTTCGAGGTGCTGCGCGACGATCCGCCGGGGCGGGTGCGCAGCAGCGAGACATACGACTGGCGGCGTCGGCCGCTCGCGTGGCTGCGCGAGAACGGGCGCTACCTGACGCCGACCGGCGCGGGGGATTACGTCTACGCGGCGGGGCTCGCGCTGCGCAACTGGTGCTCGCTGCACTACGTGATCGGCAGCGCGTTGCTGCTGCTCTTCGCGCTGGTGGCGTGGTTGAAGTCGTCGCTCGCGATGGTGCAGCCCTTGCTCGTGGGGCTGCTGCGGCCAGGATCGCATTTCGATTTCTTCGCGCTGCGCGCCTGGGAGGTCCCGGACCCGAGCGCGTGGTCGCTGTGGTGGAGCCCGCTGTGGGTGCTGCCGTTCGCGGTGGTGGGGTTGTGGCTGGTGCCGAGCGGGATCGCGTTCTGGTTGATCGCGAACCGCGGCGGCCGCACGGGACCGCCGAACCTGCTGCAGCGCGCGTTCACCCTCGCGGCCGCGATGGACGTCGCGCTCGCGCTGGTGCTGCTGCGCCTGCCGGTGACGCTGAGCGGGCTCGCGACACCGCTCTCGGCATCGGGTCTCGCGCAGCTCAAGCTCGGCTCATGGCTGCTCGCGCTGGTCGCGCTGCTCGGGCTCGTGTTCCACCTCGGCGCGGCGCTGCTCGCCGAGAGCACGGAGGGGCAGCGCGTGCAGCAGACGCGCGCGCTCGCCGCCGGAATGAAAATGCTGCTCGGGCTGATCGTGCTCGCGCTGCTCGACACGCTGAGCCAGACGTTCTACTTCTGGCTCAGCCACGCCGACTCGGTGCTGTGGCGCGTGGCCGCGCCGAGCGCCCTGTTCGGCGCGCTGGTGTGGCTGGTGCAGAAGCTCGCCGCGGGGTCGGGCAAGGAGGGCAAGCCGCTGCTGCCCGCGTGGCTGCCGCTCGCGGCGGTGGCGGGCGCCGGCGCGGTGGTGCTGCTGCTCGCGATCGCGACCGCGTGGGCGATGCTGGTGCAGTGGCTGCTGTGGGGCCTGGGCCCGTCGCAGGTGGTGAACGGCGACGTGCTCGCGGCGCAGTACCCGGGGAGCCTCGTGCTGGTGCTGCTCGCGCTGCTGCCGGCGCTCATCAACGGCCTGTTCCCGGGTTTCATCAACCTCTCGACGCTGCAGGCGTTCTACAGCGCGCGCATCACGCGCGCCTATCTCGGCGCCTCGAACGGCGCGCGCTTCGAGGAAGACGGGCGTGCCTACAACAGCGCCGCCGAGCCGCACCCCAGGGACACGGTGGCGCGCGCCGATTACTTCGATCCGCAGGTGCTCGCGCCGCTGCACCTGATCAACGTCACCATGAACCAGACCGTCGACCCGGCCGAGCAGCTGGTGCAGCGCGATCGCAAGGGCAAGCCGCTCGCGGTCGGCCCCGCCGGCTACCTGCTCGACGGCGGCTTTCATCCCTTCCTCGGCGGCGGCGGCGACTACGCGATCGGCGAATGGATCGGGATCTCGGGCGCGGCGTTCACCACCGGCCTCGGGCGCGCGACCACGCTCGGGCTGTCGCTGCTGCTCGGGCTCGCGAACGTGCGCCTGGGCGCGTGGTGGCGCTCGAGGATCGGCGCGGACGACGTCGGCTTCGGCCTCGAGTGGCTCGCGCTCAAGGTCTTCCCGACCCAGACCTACCTCGGCTACGAGCTCGCGGCGCGCTTCTGCGGCGAGCACCGCGCGCGGCAGTACCTGTCCGACGGCGGGCACTTCGAGAACACCGCCGCCTACGAGCTGCTGCGCCCGGAGCGCGAGCTGAGCGTGATCGTGGTGTGCGACGACGGCTGCGACCCGCAGTACCAGTTCGCCGACCTCGCGAATTTGTTTCGGCTGGCGCGCATCGACCACCAGGCGCGCTTCACGCTGGTGAGCGACTTCGAGCCCGTGCTCGACGCGATCTTCGGCCGCGACGCGGACTTCGCCAACAAGGACCTCGGCGCGCTGAGCAAGTGCGCCCTGCTCTACCGCGTGAGCTACCCCGAGGGCGCGGGCCGGCCGCGCTGGCTGATCGTGCTCAAGCCGCGCCTGATCGCCGACGCGCCGCTCGACGTCTGGCAGTACCAGCAGGAGCATCCCGCGTTCCCGCAGGAAAGCACCACCGACCAGTTCTTCGACGAGGCGCAGTGGGAGAGCTACCGCAAGCTCGGGCTCGAGATCGGCCGCCTCGTGTTCGGCGGCAAGAACGGCGCGCTGCTGGTCGAGCGGCTGCGCAAAGGCGCCTAGGCCTGCCACACCCCGTAGCCCTCCTCCCTCAGACCGATCGCGAGCTCGACTTCCATTTCGCGCGCGGCGTCGTAGGGCATCGGGTTGGCCCAGGCGTAGAGCTTCGGCAGGAGGCGCGTGCCGTAGCGCTGAACGAATGAGTTGGCGCGCTCGCCCTTCTTGTGTTTTTTGAACCTGGCTTCGGGACTGAGGCCGGTCATGCCGACGTAAACGCAGGGCTTGACGGCGTCGTAGCCGGGGTTGGCTTTGCGAAAGCGCGCGTGCTGCAAGACTTCGGGCGAGAGCTCGACGACGTAGACGTTGTGGTGGTGACGCCGCGGCATGGCGGATATGATCGCCCGAAATATCGACTCTGACCCCGATTTGACAGGAGGCTCGATGGCGTATGTGATCGAGACGGTACGGGTGAAGGGCAGCCCGATGGAGGTGTTCCTGTTTTCGCCCGGGGGCAAGGGGCCGCACCCGGGGATCGTGCTGTGCCAGCACATCCCGGTCGGGCACACGGGGGTGGAGAACGACACGGTGACGCTCGCCACCGCCGAGCGCTACGCCGAAAACGGCTACGCGGTGGCGGTGCCGTTCATCTTCCACTGGTGGCCGAAGGGCGCCGAATTGCAGCAAAAGCGCGACGAGTTCCGCGACGACTGGACCGAGCTCGACCTGAAGGCGGCGTTCGACCTGCTGGCGAAGGAGCGCGGGGTGGACGCGAAGCGCATCGGCATCGTGGGGCACTGCTGGGGCGGGCGGGTGGCCTGGCTCGGGGCGGGGACCGATGCGCGCTACGCGGCGTGCGCGATTTTCTACGGCGGGCGGGTCAAGGCGGCGATGGGGCCGGGCACGCCGCCCGCGATCGAGCTCGCGCCCAGGATCCGCTGCCCGGTGATCGGGTTCTTCGGCAACGAGGACACGAACCCGGCGCCGGCGGACGTGGACGACTACGCACGCGCGCTCGCCGACGCGCGGGTGGAGCACGCGTTCCACCGCTACGACGGCGCGGGGCACGCGTTCCAGTCGTTCAACAACCCCGAGCGCTACCGGCCGCAGGCGAGCGAAGATGCGTGGGGCAAGGCGCTCGGGTTTCTCTACAAGAATCTTTCGTAGGAAGACCTGCAGCTGACATCGCACGTCAGACTGCAACACTGCGATACAAAATTCTCCAGCCTGCCGGCGCGCGGTGGAAAAAGCGCGCGCTTACAATCTTGCCGCCCTCATTTTCCACGGGAGCGCGCATGTCGGCGGTTGTCGGTCTGGCGTTGGTGTTCGCGGCGATCCTGATCGGCCGCGCGGCGAAGGTCGGGGTGGGCATGCAGCCTCAGCCCTGGTGGGCGAACGACAACCTCAACGCCTACATCGTCGTGCCGCTGATCGTCGCCGCCCTCGGCGCCGGGGTCGCGACGCTGGTGTCGTGGGTCGCGAACGGGGAGTGGCGCGCGATCGACCTCTACCAGATCGCCGGCCTGGCCGCGGCCGTCGCGGTCTACATCGTGCTCTGGCGCCTGATCACCGCGTGGGCGCGGCGCGTGACTCCGATGGCGGAAGTGGTACCGCTCGGCGCGGCGCCGGCCGGCCTCGACCAGCCGCCGCGCGTGCCGCCGATGAAGAAGGCGGCCTGAACTGCCGGGCGTGTTGAGCGGCGGGCTGCGCCCGTTCTGATCGCGCAGCGCTTCAGAGCACCTTCTGGCCGAACTTCGCGACCGCCTTCTCCGACAGCGTCAACCCCAGGCCCGGCGCCTGGTTGAGCGTGAGCCAGCCGTTCTCGATCTTCGGCGGGTGCTCGAACAGCTCGGCCTGCAGCGGATCGCGCTCGGGGTCGGTGAACGACTCGACGATCACGCCCGCGGGGCTCGCGGCGACGATGTGGCAATGGATGAAGCAGTCGTGGTGCGGCGCGACCTGGACGTGGTTCAGCTCGCACAGCGCGGCGAGCTTCCTGCCTTCGGTGAAGCCGCCCGACATGGTGCAGTCGAACTGCAGGATGCGGATCGCCTCTTCCTCCAGCAGCGCGCGGCAGCCCCAGCCGGTCAATTCGCTTTCGCCCGCCGAGAGCGGGATATGGGTCTGCCGGGAGAGCAGCTTCAGCTCGCGCCGGTCGTCGGCCCAGCGCACCGGCTCCTCCAGCCAGCGCGGCTTCAAGGGCTCGAGCAGGCGCGCGCCCTCGATTGCGGTGTCGAGGTCCCAGCCGCGGTTGACGTCGACCATCAGGTCGCTGTCCCAGCCGATCACCTCGCGCACCAGCTCCAGGCGCGCGATGTCCTGCTTGAGCGGCAGGCCGCCCGCCTTGGCCTTGAAGCCGCGGTGGCCCTGCGCTTTGAGCATCTGCATTTCGTCTTTCAATTCGGCCAGGTCCTTGCCGTCGCGGTAGTAGGCGCAGGTGACGTAGCACGGCACCTTGTCGCGAAAGCCGCCGAAGAGGCGATACAACGGCAGCCCGGCGACCTTGCCCACGATGTCCCAGCAGGCGATGTCGGTCGCCGCGGCGATGCGGATCAGCGCCTCGCGGCTCCAGCCCTTCTCGTGCGCCAGGCGCTGCCAGGTCAGGCCGAACAGCTTCTGGTACAGGCGCTCGGGCGCAGTCGGATCGGCGCCAACGATCTGCTCGCCGATGCCGCTCTTGAGCGCGTGGATCGCGGCCTCGATCGGGGTGTAGCTGGTCGCGACGCCAAAGCCTTGTACGCCTTCGTCGGTCGCCAGGCGCACCAGGATCTCGTTCGCGCGCGGCACGATGAAGTTGCTCACCCAGTGCGGCCGCCCGGTCTCGGGCGCGCGCAGGATGTAGGCTTCGAAGCGGGTGATTTTCATGCCGGGCTCCTTTGCGCCGCGGGCCCCGGCGCGGCGCACCCGCGGCGAGGATTATAAATGTGGTCTGACCCCGATTTTCCCTATTTGCCGCCCTTGATCGCGAGCAGCTCGATCTCGAAGGTGAGCGTCGCGTTGGGCGGGATGACGCCGCCTACGCTGCGCTCGCCGTAGGCGGTCTGCGGCGGGCAGGTGAGCTTGGCCTTGCCGCCGACTTTCATCATCTGCAGGCCGGCGCTCCAGCACTTGATCACGCCGCCGAGGGGCAGGTCGGTCGGCTTGCCGCGCTTGTACGAACTGTCGAACTCCTCGCCGTCGGGCAGTGTGCCGCGGTAGTTGACGCTCACGGTGTCGTCGGCCTTGGGCGATGCGCCGCTGCCCTCGCGCAGCGAGCGGTAGATGATCCCCCCGGCGCCCTTCGTGGCGCCCTTCTCGGCCGCCGCGCGCGCGAGCAGCGCGCTGCCCTGGGTTTCGGACTTCTTCGCCGCCGCGGCTTCGCGCTCCTCCGCCAGCAGCTTGATCTTCGGCCCGTACACGGTCATGTCGATCGCGCTCCTGGCGCCGGTCACGCCGTCGTGCAGGCCCTGCTGCACCACTTTCAGCTCGTCGGGCGTGAGCGCGAACACGCTCACCTGCCCGGACAGGGCCTGGCCTATGGCGTAGAACACCTTCTGGTGCTCGGTCATTTCGGCGGCGGCGGCGCTGCCGACCACGAGCGTCAACGCAATGGCGACTACAGCGTTCTTCTTCATGGACGTCCTATGAGTGTTGAGTTGGGTCGTGCGAGATGGACAGTTTACCGGCGCCTTGCAATCGTTGACAGCGGCCGGCGCGAATCGGGAGTCCAATGGAAATCAGAGACGATCATGTTCGGTATGTGCAGCTTCAGGAAGCGAGGCGCACCCGCGGACCCGGCCCGCGGCGGACGGGTTGACCCCGGCGAAGCCTACGGCGACGCGCTGCTCGCCGGATGGGTGACCCCGCCCGAAGGCGCCGCGCCGGCCCCGCAGGCCGCGCCCGTGCAGAGCGCGCAACCCGACGACGCGGTGCTCGAGCGCTTCTACCGCTATCAGCGCTGAAGCGCCCAGCGCTCCGGCGCCCCGCTGCTCCGCTGCTCAAGACAGCAGCTTCGCCAGCTCGGCGCCCTGCAGCAGCCTGATAGCCTTGCGCGCGGCGAACTCGCGCGCGGTCGCGGTCACCTCGCCCAGGGCCAGGTAGGCGGAATCGGCTGCGCGGTGCGCCTTCGCCGCCGCGGCGAGCTCGCGCAGCGGCTCGATCCCGGTGCGCGCAGCCTTCCAGCGCTTGCACGCGACCAGCGTGCTGCGCCCGCCCTTGGAAAGCTCGTAGTCCGCGCCCGCGCCGCCGAAGCGCTCGACCTGGTAGCCCTCGCGCCGCCAGGCCTGCTCGAGCCGCGGCGCGAATGCGTCCCACGACAGGGCGTGCAGCGCCTCGAGCTTGCGCTCCAGCGCGGCGCCGTGCGGCACGCGCAACTGGCGCCAGGCGGCGATCGCGCCGATGACCACGAACGGCGCAACCGCGGCCGCGGCGTAGCCGTCGGACAGGAGCAGGCGCACCAGCGCGAACGCACCGGCGGCGAGCAGCAGGCTCACCCACCAGGGCGAGCGCATCAGCACCGCAAAGAGAGAATTCTCCGAGATCCTGAATTTCACGCCTCAGAGCACTCCGGCGAGCCAGCCCGCGATCGCGGTCACCTCCTCCTCGCACACCGCGTGGGCCATCGGGTACTCGTGCCAGTCGGGCGCGTAGCCGAGCGCCTCGAGCGCGTCGCGCGAGGCGAGCGCGCGCTCGAGGCCGATCATCTCGTCGTGCAGGCCGTGCGCCATGAAGATCGGCACGCCGGCGTTGGCCGCGCTGCGCTCGGCCTCGAGCGTGCCCGGCAGCGGCAGGTAGGTCGACAGCGCCATGATGCCCGCCAGCCGCTCGGCATGGCGCAGACCGGTGTGAAGCGCAATCGCGCCGCCCTGCGAAAACCCGGCCAGCACGATGCGCCGGGGCTCGACGCCGCGCGCGCGCTCGCGCTCGACGAGGCCTTCGATCTGCGCCTGCGAGGCGCGGATGCCGGCCGAATCCTCGGCCCCGCCGCCAAGCCGCACGATGTCGTACCAGGCGCGCATGCGCATACCGGCGTTGAGGGTCACCGGGCGCTCGGGCGCGTGCGGGAACACGAAGCGCACCGCCAGGCGGCGCGGCAACCCGAGCATCGGCACCAGCGGCTCGAAGTCGTGGCCGTCGGCGCCCAGGCCGTGCAGCCAGATCACCGCCGCGTCGGGCCGCGCGGCGGTTTCGGCCTCTACCGTTTCGGGCAGCGCCGCGCTCAGGGGAGGATCTGGCCGCGCACCTCGCCGCCGCGGTGGCGGGCAGTGTGCACGTTGACGTACAAATCGCCCTTCTTGAATGCGGCCATCTGCGCTTCGGTCAGCTTGGCGCCCTCGGGCACGCTCCAGACGTTGGGCGCGGTGCGCTTGAGCGGAATGATGACCGGACCGTTGTGGCCGATCGCGCCGACGTGGATGTGCGCCATGATGCCGGCGACGTCCGTTGTGGTGACGCTGCCGCTCACCGAGCCGTCCGAGGCGATCTTGATGATGCCGCTGCCCGTGCCTTCGACGTTTTGCGCCGGAACTTCCTGGCTGCCGCCGAGGTCGATGTGCATGGTCTGCCCGCCGCCCATCCACGACGGCATGCTGGCGCATCCGGCGAGCAGCAGCGCGAACGAGCCCGCGCCGATGCACAGCGAACGCTTGAGTGTGCGCATGATTGGTTTCATTGTCCTTCCTCCCTGATTGACGATTCCTGATCCGCTGGCCTACGCCAGCATTGTCGCCCGTCCCAGGGGCGCGGACAATGCCGTCAGCGAATCCGCTCCGGGGGCGCGAGGAATGCTGCAGTGCAACCTGCAGAATGGAAAATCGGAGTCTGTGCCCCGTTTCACCAGCTGTACTCCACCGTGTAGCGCAGTACCTGCTCGCCGCCGGCCGCCACGCGCAATGGGAAGACGACCGTGCGCGCGTCTTCCTTGCGGTAGGCGTCAGTCGTCCGGCTGATTTTCCAGTTGACCCAGCGGTACAGGTTTTCCTTCACGTCGACCGTGACCGGCTGGTCCTTGTGGTTGCGCAGGCGCACCTCGATCTGCTCGCTCATCGTGCGGCGCGAGCTGTCGACCGTGAATGCGAGCTGCCTGCGCTCGCCGACCACGTCGAAGGCCGAGCCGAGCTTGATCAGCACCCGCTCGTCCCTGGGCGTGTGATCGATGGTGTCCTCGCCGATGAATTCGAGCGTGCCGTCGGCGTCGTCCAGCTTGGACACCCGTACCCGCCCCGCGGGCAGCGGCATGCCCATGTTGTTGCGCTTCGAGTTCTGGAACGCGAGGTAGACGTCGATCTTCCTGGTGCTTGGCACGCCGACGTTGCGGTCGGTGATCGGATTCGGGCCGAAGCCGCGCCAGCCGGGTGCGAGGCCGTAATAGACGAGCTTCTTCTCGCACGGCACGCCGCGCGCGACCGGGAACAGCTCGATCTGCTTGGTCGAGCGGTCCGGCAGCGTGGTCGGGCGGCCCAGCGTATACAGGTGATACTCGAAGAAGGCCTTCTCCTCGAAGCCGCGCACCATGTCCTGCCTCGCCATCATGGGCACGCCCAAGGCGCCGGCCGCGTAGCCCGGCGGCGCGGCGCGATGCACGTCGCCGGCGACCAGTTTCAGCTTCGCGTCGTCGTAGCCGGCGCCCGAGCGGTTGAGGATGCTGACCCAGGCGCCCACGTCGAGCTTGCAGGCGTTCGCGTTCGCGCCCTCCGAATAGGCCAGGTTGTAGTCCGCCCACCAGGTGATGCCGCCGGTCTGGTACGACACGCGCGTCTTCTGCTTGCCGCCGCGCGCCGCGACGATGTCCCACACCAGGGTCGGACGCGTGATCAGCCCGCCCGGCAGCTCGGGCAGGCGCACTCCGGCGCTGGTCGAGAGCAGCTGCACGCTGCCGTCCTCGCGCCGCAGCACGTAGCCGCCGGCGGTCGAGAGCAGCGTGCCGCGGAAGGTCTCGACCCCGCTGCCGCGCACCTGGTCGACGCTGATCGTGCGATCGATGTACTTCTCGAGCAGCTTCTGGGGGTTGACCAGGTCGAACTGGAAGTTCTGCTCCAGCACGCGCGTACCGTTCGGGTCGGTGAGCGACTCGAACGCCACCGTGGTCGGGTCGATCAGCGCCGCAACGTCGGAAAAGCGAACCGTATTCTGCCCCAGCACCAGCTCGAGATCGCGCAGGTGGCGCACCACCGCGTAGCCCGGCACCGCGCCGCCGCCGCCGTCGCGGTACTGCTCGGGCCGGATCGCGCCGGGCTGCGCCGAGCTGTAGATGGTGAGGGCGTCGCCGGCCGCGGCAGCCGCGAGCGGAAAGACGAGCAGGCAGAAAGTCACGTACGGGCGCATGGGAGCTCCTTTGCGTGGTCGGTAAAAGCTTGAACGCAAGGCGGCCGAATCCGGATTACACCGGCGCCGGCCCTGGTTACTTCTTGATCGAAACGCGCAACCGCATTCCGCCGCGCGGCAGCAGGGTGACGCGCGCCACGGGATAGGGCTCGGGGCCCGGCGCGGGGGCGAAGCGCGCCTGCTGCAGCAGCGTGGCGAGGATCGCGCTCGCCTCGATCATGGCGAACGCCATGCCGATGCAGATGCGCGGCCCGGCGCCGAACGGCAGGTACTGGTAGCGCCCGAGCGCGGCTTCCCTGTCGGGCGCGAAGCGCGCGGGATCGAACGCGTGCGGATCCTCCCAGCGCGCGGAGTGGCGCTGGATGGCGTAGATCGGGATCATGACCGAGCTGCCGGCGCGGATCGCGTGCCCGCCGAGCGTAGTGTCGGCCACCGCCTGGCGGCTCATCATCGGCACCGGGGGGAAAAGGCGCATCGATTCCTTCAGCACCTGCTGCGTGAGCGCGAGGCGCTCGATGTGCGCCGCCTCCACCGGCTCGCCGCCCGCAACGCGCGCCACCTCGTCTTCCAGCGCGGCGCTCCACTCGGGCGAGCGCGAAAGGAGATAAAGCGTCCACGAAAGCGCGCGCGCAGTGGTCTCGTGCCCGGCGAGGTAGAAGGTGAGCAGGTTGTCGATCAGGCGCTCGTCGTCCATCGCCTGGCCGCTTTCGGGGTCGCGCGCCGCCATCAGGCGGTGCATCAGGTCGTTCGGCCCGCCGCCGGCGCGCCGCGAGGCGTAGAGCTGGGACCAGCCGCCCGAGCGCTGGAAGGCGGCCATCGATTCCTCGAGCACCGGGCCGATAGTGGCGTCAGCCGAAGGCAGCAGCGTGGCCGAGACCACTTCGAAAGTCGCGCGCGTGACGTCGCGGTCAATCGGCTGAACAGCGGGCTGCTGCACGCCGGGCGCCGCGCGCCAGCGCGCGAGCAGTCCCTGCGCGGCGCGCACGAACACCGGTACGAAACCGATCAGCTCCTGCTGGCGGAACATCGGCGCGCAAGCCTGGCGCTGCCACTTCCACTCGGCGCCCTCGCTCGTGAGCAGGCCGTGCCCGAGCAGCGGCGAGAGCAGCCGGATCTGGGTCGCCTTGCGGAATTTCTCGCGCTCGTCGAGCAGGATCGCCTTGAGCAGCGCGGGCCCCATGACCCAGGCGCGCGCCGCGCCCTCGTCCGCGCGGAAGAATTCCGCCTGGTAGGCCTCGCGCGGCACCACCTCGAGCGGGTTGCGCACGAAGCGGGCCGCGAACACCAGGCGCCCGAGCGGCTGCGCGGGCGGAACGACTCGCGGCGGGACCAATCTCATCGCGGGACCATTATGATGCAAGGCCATGTGCGGACGATACGTCAGTCCCGAGCGTGCGGCGATCGAGCGCGCGTGGCAGATCGGGCGCGCCAACAGCAACCCGTTCGGGCGGCGCTACAACGTGCTGCCGACGAGCGCGATCCCGATCCTGGTCGCCGGCGCGGCGGGCGGGCTCGAGCTGGCCGAGGCGCGCTGGGGCCTGATCCCGTCCTGGTGGAAGCAGGACAAGCCGCCGGCTTACTCGATCAATGCCCGCGCCGAGGAAGCCGCCGCCAAGCCGATGTGGCGCCAAGCCTGGCGCCACTCGCGCTGCCTGATTCCGGCCGAGGGCTGGTACGAGTGGCAGGCGGCGCACAGGACCGATCCGGCGAGCGGCGAAGCGAAGGCCTACAAGCAGCCGCACTACATCTTTCGCCGCGACCGCAGGCCGGTGTGCTTCGCCGGCCTGATGGAGATCTCGCCCGCGGCGCAGCTCACCTGCGCCATCCTCACCCGCGCGGCCGCCGCGTCGGTGGCGGAGGTCTACGACCGGATGCCGGTCGTGCTGCCCGACGAGCTGCTGGTGCGCTGGGTGCGCGCGGACGTCGACAAGGCCGAAGAGGTGGCCGGAATGATAAAACTCGCGCAGTCGAACTTCGCCCACCACGCGGTGAGCACCAGGCTCAACTCGGCCAGGAACGACGACCCGGAGCTGATTGCACCCGCCTGAGCGAAGCACGCGGGCTGGACAGCGCTCGCAGCGCGGCGTAATCTCGACGCGCAATTCCGCCACCAGAAGAAGAGGGATGGGCGAGCCTCAGGCCAGCGTAGATTCCACGGTGGTGCCGCTGGCGAGCAGCACCGTGATGGTGGTCGACGACCAGTCGACCAGCCGCGCCATCCTCGAGCAGGTCCTGCGCACCCTGGACGGGCGCATCATGGTGAAATCCTTCGCGCGCCCGATCGACGCCATCGTGTGGGCGACGCGCCACGTGGCCGACCTGGTGCTGGTCGATTTCGCGATGCCGGAGATGAACGGCACCGAGCTGGTACGGCGCCTGCGCGCAATGCCGGGCTACGAGCACGTGCCGATCGTGATGGTGACCGTGAACGACGAGCGCGAAGTGCGCTACAAAGCGCTCGACGCCGGCATTACCGACTTCCTCGCCAAACCGGTCGACGTGCGCGAATGCATGGCGCGCTGCCGCAATCTGCTCACGCTCAGGCGAGCGCAGCTCGCGCTGGAAGACCGCCAGAAGCTGCTCGAACAGATCGTGGAGAACTCGGCGCGCGAGCTGCGCGAGCGCGAGCGCGAGAAGCAAACCCTGATGCAGCTCGCCGCGGGCGCGGCGGCCAAGCCGGCGCCGCGCACCCGCGTCGCGCGCTCGCCCGCCTACTCGATGCGCCACCAGAGCCTCGAACGGGGCCTGGCGCGCTTCGTGCCGCGAAAATCGCTCGGCCGCGTGCGCGGCTGAGCCCCCCGCGCGGCGCGGGGGATCCTCGCGTCAGCTCTTCAGGCAGCCGCCCATGAACTCCTTGCGCGCGACGCCCTTGAGCTTCTTGTCGCCGGCTTGCTTGTTGCAGGCCTTCATCTTTTCCTGCTGCGCCCTCTGCTTGGCGCTCGGCTCCTTCTTGTCGGCCGCCACGGCGACCGACGAGGCGGCAAACGCCAGGCACAACGCTGCGATCATGGTTTTCATCTCTCACTCCCTTTATTGATCGATCAAGACCGGTTGTTACGGCGCAAAAGATTCCGCGCCGCGGGAGCTAAAACGCGCGGCTGAACGTGCCGGTTGACACGAAGCTGACGACTAGAGGAACTTCTCGGCGCAGATG
Organism: Burkholderiales bacterium; assembly: GCA_050741415.1. Classification (GTDB taxonomy): domain Bacteria; phylum Pseudomonadota; class Gammaproteobacteria; order Burkholderiales; family SG8-39; genus DAHVFK01. Next base: position 12,849 of record JBOIFB010000049.1, read on the forward strand.
ATGATTTCCTCGTTGGTCTTCTTATTCAGGCACTCGCGCGCGTCCTCGAAGGACTTCGCAGTCAGGTGCCGCACGAGGGGCTTGATCTCGGTCTTGGTCTCGGCCTTCGCGTCGGTCTTGGCTTCGGCGTTCGCCGGCAGCTTGAGCGGCGCAGTGTGCTTCTCCGACTGTGCCCAGGCGGGCGCGGCGACCAGCGCGGCAAGGGCGACAAACAGGGCGATGCGCTTCATGGCATGCCTCCTAGCATTACGTCAGAAACGCCATAGTGGCACAAAAACGGCCAGGAGAAAAAGCCCAGCAGTTCACGAACTTGGGGATACTAGTTGAGGAACTTGGAGAATCTCCGCCGGCGGCAGAGCATAGCCAGGAGGAGATAATGCGCCATGAGCATGACGCCGGACCTCGATCACTTGCGCGGCTGGGTGGCCGCGGCGAAGCGCTCGAAGACCGCTGCGATGCGGTGCGCGTGCGCCAGCTCGCCGCGAGCCTCGATCTCGATCCGGCGCCGTTCGCGGACGGCGCCGAGTTGCCGCCGCTGTGGCACTGGATCTTCGCCACGCCCCTTTCGCTGTTGCGCGAGGCGGGGCCCGACGGGCACCCGGCGCGCGGCGGTTTCCTGCCGCCGGTGCCGCTGCCGCGGCGCATGTGGGCCGGCAGCCAGTTCGAATGGCTGCGCGCGCCGCGCCTGGGGCAGCCGCTGCGGCGCGACTCGATCGTCGAGTCGGTCGACATGAAGCAGGGCAGGAGCGGCACGCTGGTGTTCGTCAACGTGCAGCACGAATGGCGCAGCGGCGCCGCACTGCTGATGCGCGAGGGCCAGGACATCGTCTACCGC
>JBOIFB010000050.1:0-13663 GCA_050741415.1 Burkholderiales bacterium
CTTCCGAACTTTGCCTACGCCGATATATCGCCACAATTGATAAAACTCGCGGGTGGCCTGCCGAAGCACTCGGCAGCGACCGAGAGTCCGCGCATGGGCGGCACCATTGTCTACGCAATGGAAGCCGAACCCGACATTCTCGATCCGCAGGCTTGCGGCGGCTGGCACACTTCGCGGGTGGTCCTGCAGATGTACGACCAGCTGGTCGAGCATGACCTGACGCAGCCGTGGTACAAAGCGGCGCCCCCCAAGCTCGTCGGTTCGCTCGCCTCGTCCTGGAAGATCTCGCCCGACGGCACCGAATACACCTTCTACCTGCGCGAAGGAATCAAGTTTCACGATGGCACTCCCTTCGACGCGGAAGCGGTCAAGTTCAATTTCGACCGGATGTGGAACGAAGGCGCGCCAAACTTCTATCCCCGCGCCAAGGCCTACCGGGCGCCCGATGTCTTCTTCATCAAGAGCGTCGACGTCATCGACACGCATAGCGTGAAGATTACGCTGAAGGAACCGTTTAACTCCTTCCTGCTCCGTCTCGCCAACGTCGGGCCGGGCATGGTGTCGATAATCAGCCCGACCGCGCTGAAGAAGTACGGCAACGAGGGCATCGCCCTTCATCCCACGGGGACTGGACCGTTCCGCTTCGTCGAGCGGGTCGTCGGCGACAGCGTGGTAATGGAGAAGAATCCGGACTACTGGGGCGGCAACCCCAAAGTCGGCCCGTTCCTTGACCTGATCGTGATCAAGCCGGTGCCAGATGCGTCGGCGCGCGTCGCCGGCCTGCGCGGCGGGTCGTTCGACATGATCATCGTGCCGTCGCCCGACAGCAAACCCCTGCTAGAAGGCGAAGGCTTCGTCTGGGCGCAGGGCATTTGCCATCACAACTGGTACTGGGCTTACAACATGAACAAGCCGCTGTTCCAGAACAGGATGGTCCGCCAGGCGATGAACTATGCCATCAACCGCAAAGCGCTCTGCTCCGACCTTCTGTTCAATACCTCCTACCCGATGAATAACGGCATCATTCCGCCGGGGATGCTGTCGTTCGATCCGAGCTTCGAAGCCTTTGACTACAATCCAAACAAGGCGAAGGAGTTGCTCGCAAAAGCCGGGCATGCGAAGGGCTTCGATACGACATTCGTGACTTCCACCGGCGGATCCGGACAGCTCATACCAGTGCAAATCGCCGAGCGTGTCCAAAGCGATATGCGCAACGTCGGCATCAACATGACTGTCCACGCGACGGAGTGGGTCTCCTACTTCACGAAGTGGATTTCGGGCGGCTTCAAGGACGTCGGGGCCTCGCAAATGTCCTTCGGCGCGCCGGACCCATTCTGGCTTGAGCTCACGATCGGCGGCAACTTCTTCATCGGTACGGCCGGCGGCCTGAACGCGGGAGATTACAAAAACCCGGCCATCGACGCCGTGATGCAGGCCGCGCGGCACGAGGCGCCGCCGCGGAAGGGGGATCCGTACGGACCTTGGGGCCTGAGCACCAAGGCGGTCGAGTTGTGGCGCAAGGCCAACCGCATGGCGACCGAGGATGCCCCCCTGCTGCTCGTGCTGAGCGACCTCAATCCGATGGTTTACAATAAAAAAGTCCACGGTAAGGTCCAGACGGCGCTCGAATGGTTCACGTTCCGGACCATCTGGATGTCCGCCTAAGAAAGACCTGTCGAGCGGGCGTCCGGCGTCAAGCGCGCGCTGGAGCCACTGAGGAAGCAGCAGCTCAAGAATGAGCAGGAGATAGTTTGGCCCGGTACCTGATACGGCGGGGAAGCCATTTCGCTTTCATTCTGTTCGCGATCTCCATCATAATCTTTCTCGCCATTCGCATGGCGCCGGGAGACCCGGTCGTGCAGTTGGCAGGACCGTTCGCGACGGAGGCGCAACGGGCCCAGATTCGGACCAGCTATGGCCTCGACAAGCCTCTTCCTGTTCAATACGTTAAATGGCTGGGGAAGGCGGTTCAGGGCAACCTGGGACTGTCGATGCAACTTCACGTCCCGGTCGGGAGTCTGCTGGTCGGCAAACTGCTGAACTCGGTGTTACTCATCTTCGGCAGCATGATCGTCGCGATTATCGTGGGCTGGGGGCTCGGCATCCTATCCGGGCTCAAGCCCGGGAGCCTGGCGGACCGGCTAGCGCAGCTCCTCGCAATCAGCGGCATCAGCCTGCCCGCCTTCTGGTTCGGCATGTTGCTCATCATCGTCTTCGCAATCAAGCTGCGGTGGTTTCCAGCCTCCGGGATTATCTCCAACCGCGGCGGCGGCGGGGTGGGCGACGTGCTATGGCACCTCATCTTGCCGTCGCTCGCAACCGCCGCGCTGCCGGCGGGGATCATGATCCGGCTCACGCGCTCGACGATCATCGAGACGATCCAGTTCCCGTTCGTGAATGCGCTCAAGGCGAAGGGCCTATCGAACCGCACCGTGACGCTTCACATCATCCGCAATGCGATGCCGGTCCTGCTAAACATGACCGGGATGCAGGCCGGCTTCCTGCTGACCGCCGACATCTTCACCGAGGTCGTATTCTCCTGGCCCGGCCTCGGCTTCCAGATCTACACCGCGATCATCGCGCAGGATTACATGGTGGTCCAAGGTGCAGTCCTGTTCGTGTGTATCATCTTCGTCGCTCTCAACATCATCGTCGACGTGCTGCGGCCGGTGTTCGATCCACGCATACGCCTAGTCTGAGGTGAAGCGCGAAGATGCGATTTCTCAGGAAATTCCTGTCGCGGCCGAGCAACCTAGCCGCGGCAGTCGTCGTCGTCGTCGTGACGCTACTCGCTATCGCCGCGCCGCTGGTCAGCCCCTGGGACCCGCTGCAGATCTTTTCCGGCCTGCGCAACGCGCCGCTCTTCACGCCGGGCCATATCCTCGGCACCGATCAGGCCGGGCGCGACGTGCTGAGCCGGCTCATCTGGGGGGGGCGCGTCACGCTGGTGATGGGAACAGTGCCGGTGGCGCTCTCGATGGTCGTCGGCACCCTGCTGGGCCTCGTTGCCGCCTACTACGCGGGGGCTCTCGGTTTCATCATCCTTCGGCTGATGGAGGTGCTGTTCGCTTTTCCCCTCGTATTGCTGGCGGTTCTCGCCGCCGCAGTGTTCGGTAACGGCATGGTCAATGCGATGCTCGCGATGAGTATCGCTATGGTGCCGTACGTGATTCGGGCGGTCTATGCCGCGGCCCGGCCGGCGATGGGGTTGACCTACGTCGAAGCCTCGATCGTCCGCGGCGCGAGCGCCTCGCATGTCATGCTGGCGGAGATCCTGCCGAGCATCTTCCCGTCACTGGTCGTCTTCGCCACGTCGATGATCCCGCTGTTCATCGTTTTCGCCGCGGGACTGAGCTACCTCGGAGTCGCCATTCAACCGCCAACGCCCGAGTGGGGCCTGATGATCTCCGAGGGGCAGCAAGTGATCCAGGTAGCGCCCCACGTGCCGACCGTGCCGGGCGTGGTTCTACTGGTCGTGTGTTTCTGTCTGAATGTGATCAGCGACCGCCTGCAGCGCGAGCTCGACCCGCGTACGCGCCAGGGCGACGGCGTGGGACTGTCCGCGAGCGCGGGAACATGACCGAGCCGCAACCGATCCTGGTGGCGCGCGGCTTGAACATGCATCTAGTGTTCGACAGCGCGGTGGCGAAAGTTGTCAACGACGTGTCTCTCATAGTGCGGAAGGGCGAAGTCCTCGGCATCGTCGGCGAATCGGGCTCCGGCAAGAGCATGCTGGCGCTTTCTCTGCTCGGACTTCCGCCTCAGCCCTATGGCAAGATCGTCGGCGGCAGCGTCACTTATCGCGGAATCGACCTCCTGAACCCGGGCTCGGCGCGCAAAGTTGTCGGCAAGCGCATCGGCATGGTATTCGAGAATCCGGGGGCGTCGCTTGACCCCTGTTATCGGATCGGCGACCAGATCACCGAGACGATCCGCACGCATGACGAAATCGACAAGCACGGCGCGCGCAAGAAGGCAATCGAGCTCCTGAGCCTGGTTGGGATTGCCGACCCGCCGGCCACATACTCGTGCTATCCACATCAGCTGAGCGGCGGGATGCAGCAACGCGCCGGGATCGCCATCGCGCTCTCCGGCAATCCTGAGCTGCTCGTCGCCGACAATCCGACTAGTGCGCTCGATGTAACGATCCAGGCGCAAATCATGCGGCTGGTCGAGGACCTGAGGCTGCGTCTCGGCCTGACCGTCGTGTGGATCACCAACAACATGGGTATCGTTGCCAGAGTCTGCGACCATGTGGCCGTGATCTATGCCGGACAGATCGTCGAATACGGCAAGGTGAGCGATGTGCTCAGAAGACCTAGCCATCCCTATACACAAGCGCTGCTTCAGGCGTCGCCCCGCATTCATGACCAGCAGGCGCTGGTCCCGCTGCGTGGCAACCCGCCAAGATTCACTGATCTCGGAACCGGTTGCCGCTTCGCCGCCAGATGCCCGAAGGTCGTCGCGCGCTGCCGCGAGTCCGACATTCAGCTTGTCGACCTCGGCGCCGGGCATGAGGCGCGTTGCATCCTCGTGGATCAACTGTCATGAATGAATCAGTGGCGATGTTCGATGTCCACAATGTCTCGAAAGCTTTTCCGGTTCGTACCGGAACGCTCAAGCGCATAACCGCTCGGCTCAAGGCGGTCAATGAAGTGAGCCTCAGCATTCCCCAAAACTGTATCTTTGGCCTGGTTGGGGAATCGGGCAGCGGCAAGACCACGCTCGGCCGGCTTCTGGTTAAGCTGCTCGAGCCGAGCTCGGGCGAGATATTGTTCGAAGGCAAGCGGATCACACGCCTCGAGCGGACCGAGCAGCGCTGGTTTCGGAAGAACGCGCAGATGCTCTTTCAGGATCCGTTCCTCTCGCTCAATCCCTATAAAACCGTTTTTAAGACGCTGGCCTATCCGTTGCGCGTCCATGGACTAGCACAACGCCATGAACTCGGGCACAAGGTCGAGCGGCTTCTCGATCAGGTCGGGCTCGAGGGAGCTGTCGCGAAGGCCTATCCGCATGAACTGAGCGGCGGTCAGCGCCAGCGCGTCTCGCTCGCGGCGGCGCTTGCGGTCGAGCCGCGATTCATCTTTTGCGACGAACCGGTCTCCGCGCTCGACATGTCGGCGCGGGCGCAAGTTCTGAACCTGTTGCGCGAGATTCAGCACAAGCGCAAATTGACGCTCCTCATCGTCTCGCACGATTTGAGCGCGATCGAATACGTCTGCGACGAGGCATCGGTGATGTATCTGGGCGGTATTGTCGAGCGTGCGAACAAGGAGGATCTCTTCGCCCGGCCGCGCCATCCCTATACGGAGGCGCTGATGTCGGCGGTACCCGAGCCTGATCCCGACCGACCGCAACAGGAAATCATTCTCGAAGGAGAAATCCCGAGCCCAACGAATCCGCCCAACGGATGCAAATTCCATACGCGCTGCCCGAAGAAGATCGGTGCGATCTGCGAAGAGATGTCACCCGTGCTGCGGCCGGTAGGCCCGGCGCACGAAGTGTCCTGCCACCTGTTCGCCGAAGCCGCGCGACCGGCGCCGCCGGATAGCACTAACAAGATCCTTTCTGCAAGGAGATGACCGCCATGACAAGCAGTAGCACGATTCAGGAAGAAGATTTGATCGGGGCCGCCAAGCTGGCTGGTATTGCACTTACCCCGGAGTTTCGTCCCGGGATTCTCGCCCGCCTGCAGGACTTGAGGCAGGGAGTGCTGCGCTTCAGCGGGAGCCTGCCGCAGGATACGACCCCCGCCGTGCGTTTCGGCGCCGAATGATCGATGCCATGTCTGCCCCAACCGAACTGCATTACCTGACCATCGCCGAGGCGGCGCCGCTGCTCGCGCGGAAAGCGATTTCTCCGGTGGAGCTTACGCAAGCCGTTCTCGAGCGCATCGAAGCACTTGACGGTCGTCTCAAGACCTATGTCGCTCTACTGGCCGATGCCGCACTCGAGGCGGCGAGCCGGGCGGAGAAGGATATCCAGCGCGGAAATTATCTCGGTCCGCTGCACGGCATTCCGATGGCGATCAAGGATCTTTACGACACGGCCGGCGTCGTCACGGCCTCGGGCTCGAAGATCCGCAGCGACTACGTACCGAAAACGGATTCGACCGTGGTCCGCAAGCTGCGCGAAGCAGGCGCGATCGTGCTCGGCAAAGTGCGAACGCACGAGTTTGCCTTCGGCTTCGACGCGCCGCCGACGCGCAACCCGTGGAACCTGGACTGTACGCCTTCGGGATCGAGCGGCGGCTCGGGCTCCGCACTCGCGGCCGGGCTGTGCCTGGGCGCCACGGGGAGCGATACCGGCGGATCGATCCGGGCGCCCGGAGCCGTCAACGGAATAGCGGGAATCAAGCCGACCTACGGGCGCGTCAGCAAACACGGAATCGCGGTCCTGAGCTGGTCGTTGGATCACGCCGGGCCGATGGCGCGTTCGACCGAGGATCTCGCTCTGATGCTAAGGGCGATGGCGGGACACGACCCAAACGATCCGACGACCGTCGATATTCCGGTTCCGGACTATGCGGCGACTCTCGAACGGGGCATCAAGGGGCTGAAGATCGGCGTACCGCAGAATTACTTCTTCGAAGATGTGCAACCGTCGGTCAAAAGCGCGGTTACCGCGGCGATTGCGACGCTGGAGAGCGTCGGCGCCAAGATCGTCGAAATCAAGCTCGAGCACTTCGGAGACGACGTGCTGCCGACCTTCTTTTCGATCGTCATGCCGGAGGCCGCGACCTATCACCAGAAGACCTTCAGGGAGCACGGACACGAATACGGTGCCGACGTGCGGGAGCTTCTGGAGACGGGCGAACTATGTCTTGCGACGACCTATATCGCCGCGCAACGCAACCGCTCGGCGATCAAAGCCTCCCTCGCGGCGGCGCTCGCCAAAGTCGATGTCCTGCTGACGCCGACTCTTCCCGTCACTGCGGCGCGCATAGGCCAGCAGACCTACCGCTGGGAAAGCCGGGAGGAGCCTGTATTTGCCGCCTGCGCGCGTTTCCTCGCCCCCTTCAACCTGGCGGGGCTGCCGGCGATCTCGATTCCGTGCGGCTTCTCTGAAGACGGGATGCCGATTGGGCTGCAACTCGCAGGCAGGCCGTTCGCCGAAGCGACGGTGCTGAATGTCGCGAGCGCCTTCGAGAAGGCGACCAAGTGGCACCTCAGGCGTCCGAAGCTCTGAGGCGGGCGCAGGCTATGCGCGCGTCGTCTTGCTTCGCTTCAGGCCGAGCTCGAACACCGGGCTAGCGTCGGTCTGCGGCCGCTCGTCGTGCGGCACCTCACTGGACCCTTCGACCCGCTCCTCGAAGGCAGCGGGCACCGTTCGGCCGCGGTTGATGCGCAGGCTGAAAACATCGAAGCGATTGTAATATCCGACTACGTCGTGGAACTGCTTGGGCTCGACGCACTCGGAAAGATCAATGTCGGCGTACAGTATTCCCTCGTCCTTATCCATCGTCGGCGATACGGGCATACCGGTCGGCCCTACGACAAGCGACACGCCGCGCGGCGTCTCGTCGAGCACGCGCTGCGCGTCGGCGGGCAAGCCGGCGAGCGCGGTGCGAGCGCTCTTGTCGAGCACGGCGGAGGCGACGATGGTGAACACCTTGGCCTCGAACGAATGCGCGCCCGCCCGAATCCTGATCGCCTGTTCAAGATCGTAGTTGCCCAGCTGGGTCGGACGCGTAGGCCACACCGGCGGGTAGCTTGCGACGTGCACCTGCTCGCCCTGCGCCATGAGCGCGAAGCGTGCTAGCGGATTCGTGTTTTCGCCGCAGATCAGCGCGCCGATGCGCCCGATCGGCGTGTCGGCGACGCGCAGGCCATGACCGTCGCCGTTGGCCCAGATTAGCTTCTCGTAGAAAGTCGGCACCAGCTTGCGGTGATGCACGAGAATCGCGCCGTCGGCGCCGATCAGGACGTTCGAGTTCCACAGGCAGCCCACGCTCGCCGCTGTTCCCTCGCTGAAGCCCATCGACACCACGATCCCGTGGCGGCGCGCCGCGGTGCGCAGGCATGCGATCTCGGGGCCGTCGATACGGAGCGAATTCGCCGCCAATGCTCCGAACAAGGCGTTGCCCAGGATCGGCGCCTGGAGCGCGGTCCACACCGGGAATGCCGGGATGAACGATTCCGGGAACGCGATCAGCTGCGCGCCCGCGCCGGCAGCCTCGCTGATCAGGCCGCACGCCTTGTCAACGCTCCGCGCCGCGTCGAGAAACACCGGCGCGGCATGCGCCGCCGCGACTCTGAGCTTCGGGTATTCGGTCATGCCGCTGATTCCTCCCTGCCGCAAGCGCGGTATCGCGCGTTTCAGTCCTGGGCCGGGCGACAGCCTAGCAATACGCGGCGGCGAGGAAAATGCAGATTTCCGCGACTGGCCTTGCGCAAACGCACGGTGAAAATAGGCGGGAACACTTGCATCGCGGCGCTGTTCCAAGTCTAAAATTACCTCATCCTCGATCCGTCCCGAAGCCCCGCAATGGTACCCGCCACGAAGACCCTGCCCCGTCTCAAGACGCTCGGGTCGGCACACGGCTGGCGCTGGTGGTTGCGCCGCGTCGCGGGCGCGCTGTGGGCCGGCGGGCGAAATCGCATCGCAGAGCGCGCCAGTTCGCGCCTGCTCGCGCCAATCGAGGAGCTGTGCGACGACTATCGCGCGCAGCGCGGCAGCGAGCTCTCGGCGCGCGCCCGCAGCGAACGATTCGTGGCGCTTTACCGTGCCGCGGACCTCGATCAGCGCGCCGCAATCCTCGACCGCGTGACCCACGCGTTCGCGCCTGAGCGCAATACGCTCAATGCCGCGCTGAGCGCGATGCAAAGTGCGACCGACGACGTCGAGCTGAGCCGCGCCGAAGCACGTCTACGCACTGCGCTCGATGCGCCGCGCGCACGTTTCCTCACCCAGTTCAACCTGCTGCCGGACGGCGTCAAGTTCCTGGTCGATCTACGCGCCGACCTGTACAAGCTGCTACCGAAGGCGCCGTCGATCGAAGTACTCAAGGTCGAGCTCGATGGCCTGCTCGCGAGCTGGTTCGATCCTGGTTTTCTCGAGCTGCGGCGCATCAGCTGGCAGTCCCCGGCGTTCCTGCTCGAGAAGCTGATTGCGTACGAACGGGTGCACCCAATCGAATCGTGGAACGATCTCAGGAACCGCCTCGACACCGACCGCCGCTGCTATGCGTACTTCCACCCGCGCATGCCCGACGAGCCACTGATCTTCGTCGAGATCGCGCTTCTCAAAGGCACATCGGCCAGCGTGCAAATGCTGCTCGACGAACAGGCGCCGGTGCGCGATCCGCGGACGGTCGATACGGCAATCTTCTACTCGATCTCGAGCACTCAGGTCGGGCTGCGCGGGATCAGCTTCGGCAATTTGCTGCTGAAGCGAGTGATCCAGGACCTGCGTCACGACTTGCCTCAGCTCAAGATGTTCGCGACGCTGTCGCCGGTGCCCGGATTCAGGCGCTGGCTCGATCAGGCCGTAGCCGAAGGCAAGATAGCGCTCGCGGCTGCCGACGCCGGCAAGCTCGCCCACGCTGCGCGAACGGCCAAGGATGGCACCACGCTGGCCACAGCGCTCGCGCGTCCGGACTGGGTGCAGAACGCGGCGCTGGCCGACGCGCTGCGCAAGCCGATGGAAAAACTGTTTGTGCGCTACCTGCTCGAAGAAAAGGCGGACGCACGCCCACTCGATTCCGTGGCGCGCTTCCATCTCGACAACGGTGCGCGGGTCAATCGCATCTTCTGGCTCGCCGACGCATCGGCGCGTGGCATGCAGCAGTCTTACGGCATGATGGTGAGCTACCGCTACGACCTGGGCGAGGTTGAAAAGAACCACGAGCGGTTCCTCCGCGACGGGCATATTGCCGCCGCCGCGCGCGTGCGGCGCCTGCTAGGCTAGCGGGCCGGAAGACTACGCCCTGGACGAGTAGCAGCGGGGCTACAACCGCATTAGCGGCGAGTGGGCGCCGGAAAAGGCGCCGGTCTACCGCATCATCGACTGACGGGCCGGGCGGGGAACATGCGCAGTCCTCCGCCCGGGGCGATGCTCAGTCTTTCTTGCTCTCGTCGCCCTTCTTCTCTTCGTCTTTCTGCTCGTCCTTCTTGTCGCCGTCGGTCGGCGACTTCGCTTCGTCTTTCTTGTCTTCGTCGGCGGCGACCTGGCCGGCTTGCGCCTTCACGGCGCTGGTGGCGTAGGCCTGGGAGAACGCGAGCGCGAACAGCGCGGCGAACGTGGCGGCTAGCAGTTTTTTCATGACGGTTCCTGTCTGGTGAGGTTGAGCTGCGTGACGGCTGGTTGCTTACTTCTTCTCTTCTTCAGGCTTCTTCTCTTCCGCGGCCGCGCTGTCGTCTTTCTTTTCTTCCTGGGCGGCGGGTGCGGCGGCTTCGCTGGCAGCTTTGACTTCGCCGACCTTCGGCTGCTCGGCCGGCGCGGCGGCCTGGGCCGGCTGCGCGGGCTCAGCCGGGGCAGCGCTTACCGGCGCGGCGGACTTCGATTCGGTCGAGGATTCGTTGCCGCAGGCGACCAGTCCGGCTGCCGCAAGCGCAACGAGCACGAGTTTCAGTTTCATTGCTATGCTCCTAGGAGTTTTCGGGATGTGCCTGACGTCCGGCTCGCGCCGCGTCGTCGGAGTGCATTTGAGCGCGTCGCTGTAAGCGGGCGATTTCCCATTGAGATAGATTGATTGCAGCGGCCGCGGTTTTGTTACACGGCGTTACATGAAAGGGCGATAGCGTCGCCATGGAACAACAGGACCACGCGCTGGTCGTCGACGACGACGCCGAGATCCGCACCCTGCTCGCCGAATACCTCGCGCGGCAGGGATTCCGGGTCTCGCTCGCGCGCGACGGACGCGAAATGCGCCAGATGCTGGACCAGAACCGCCCGGACATCGTGGTGCTGGACATCATGCTGCCCGGCGAGGACGGCCTGGCGCTGTGCCGCGATTTGCGCGCGCGCTCCAACCTCCCGGTCATCATGCTCACCGCGCGCGGCGAGGAGCTCGACCGCATCATCGGCATCGAGATGGGTGCCGACGACTACCTGGCCAAGCCGTTCAGCCCGCGCGAGCTGCTCGCACGCATGAAAAGCATCCTGCGCCGCTCGCGCGCGCTGCCGGCCTCGCGCGCCGAGGGCCAGAGCCAACGCCTGCGTTTCGCCGGCTGGACGCTCGACAGCGCGGCCCGGCACCTGATCGCGCCCGACGGCGTGGTGGTGGCCCTGAGCGGCACCGAGTTCCGCCTGCTGACGGTATTCGTCGAGCACCCCAACCGCGTGCTCGACCGCAACCAGCTGATGGACCTGACGCTCGGACGCGAGGCGACGCCGCTCGACCGCAGTATCGACGTGCAGGTAAGCCGCCTGCGCCAGCGCCTGCAGGACGACGCGCGCGAGCCGCGCATCATCAAGACGGTGCGCAACGGCGGCTACGTCCTCGCGGCGAGCGTCGAGCGCATTGATTGAGCCGCCTGCTGCCGCGCTCGCTGTTCGGCCGCACCCTGCTCGTGCTCGGCGCCGGCCTGCTGCTCGCGCAGGCCGCCAGCGTAGTCGTCAACCTGTTCGATCGGGGGGCTTCGGTCTACCGCCTCGCCTCGCAGCAGATGGCGGCGCGCATCGCCGGCACGGCGCGGGTGCTGAACCGCCTCGGACCGGCGGAGCGCAATTCGGTCATCGACGCGATGAACGGGCGCGACCTGAGCGTATCGCTCGGCGCGCACAGGCTCACGGTGACCAAAGGCTACGACGAGCTCAATCGCTACGAGCGGGCGTTCGCGGCGGCGATCCAGCGCAATCTGGCCGAACCGCTGCCGGCCACGGTCGAGATTACCGCGCGCCGCCCGGCGCCGGGCGAGAACAGCGACGGCGAAGGCGCGCTCGCGCGCTGGGTCGCGCGCCAGTTCTACTTCCTGCTGCCGGACGCCTTCGCGCTCGTGGCGCAGGTCACGCTCGACGACGGCAGCGTCGCGATCTTCTTCGCCCGCGTGCCGCAGGAGCCGCTGCGGCGCTACGAGACCCTGGTGCCGAGCCTGCTGCTCACGCTGGCGATCTTCTTCGTGCTCGCTGCGCTGGCGGCGCGCGGCATGACGCGCTCGCTGGAGCGGCTCGCGCGCGCGGCGCGTGCGCTGGGAGAAAACCCCGAGGGCCCGCCGCTCGATTCGAGCGGGCCGCGCGAGGTGGCGAGCGTGATCGACGCCTTCAACCGCATGCAGTCTCAGGTGCAAGGCTACGTGCTCGAGCGCTCGCGCATGCTCGGCGCCGTCTCGCACGACCTGAAGACGCCGATCACGCGCATGCGCCTGCGCGCCGAGATGCTCGCGGACGGTCCGGTGAAGGACAAGTTCGTGCGCGACCTGGAGGAAATGGAGGCGATGGTCGACTCGACGCTCGAGTTCTTCCGCAGCCTGGGCAAGGAACCGCAGCGCCGGCCGGTGGACGTGGCGGCGCTGATCGACAGCCTGTGCGAGGACTGGCGCGAAAGCGGCCGCGAGACGAGCGTGAGCGGCGCGCCGCGCGGCCCCTACAACGCCCACCCTCAGGCGCTGCGCCGCTGCCTCAACAACCTGATCGAGAACGCGCTGCGCTACGGCGAGCGCGCCGACCTGACCATCGACGACGATGGCCACACCCTGCGCATCGAAGTGCGCGACCGCGGCCCCGGCATTCCCGCCGACCAGCTCGAAACCGTGTTCGAGCCGTTCTTCCGCCTCGAAGCCTCGCGCAGCCGCGCCAGCGGCGGCGTCGGCCTCGGCCTGAGCATCGCGCGCAACATCGCGCGCTGGCACGGCGGCGACGTCAGCCTACGCAACGCGCTCGACGGCGGCCTGATCGCGCAACTCACGCTGCCGCGCGAGCCGGCGGCAGCGTCCTGATCAACCAAACAAGTCGACCGCCTCGCCCGCCGCCACCAGCGAACCGACGCGCACGCCGAGCAGGCGCAGCCGGCGCTCGAGCGGGGCGCGCTTGAGGCATTCGCCCGCGGCGCGGCGAATGGCGCGCGGGTCGTCGGTGTGCGCTTCGAGCGTGCGGTCGCGCGTGAGGGTGCGGAAGTTGTCGTAGCGCAGCTTGATGCCGACGCTGCGGCCGCGGTAGCCCTTGCGCCGCAGGTCGTCGGCGAGTTTCTCGCACAGGCGGGTGAAGACCGCCGACAGCGCTTCGCGGTCGCGCACGGCGTGCAGGTCGCGCTCGAAGGTGGTCTCGCGGCTGATCGACTTGGGCTCGCGCTCGGTGACGATCTCGCGCTCGTCGCGGCCATGCGCCGCGTCGTGCAGCCAGGCGCCGGTGCCGGGGCCGAAGCGCCGGATCAGGAGCGCCGGGTCCGCCGCGGCGAGCTCGCCGATGGTGCGGATGCCCAGCGCGGCGAGCTTTTCGCCCGCCTTCGGGCCGATGCCGTTGATCCTGTTCGCCGGCAGCGGCCAGATGCGCGCCGCGAGGTCGCCCGCCTCGATCACCGTCAGGCCGTCGGGCTTGTCGAGCTCGGAAGCGATCTTCGCCAGCAGCTTGTTGGGGGCGACGCCGATCGAGCACGCAAGGCCGGTCGCCTCGCGCACCGCGGCCTTGAGCGCTAGCGCGGCCTCGCGCACATCGCCGCCGTGCGCGCTCAGGTCGATGAAGATTTCGTCGATGCCGCGGTCCTCAATGCGCGGCGCGACGCGCG
>JBOIFB010000051.1:0-13638 GCA_050741415.1 Burkholderiales bacterium
GCGATCACGGTGTAGCGCCCGTGCGGCAGCATGAGCAGCATGAACGGGCCCTGCGAGGTCGCGCGGAACAGCGCCTTGCCGTGCATGTCGCGCACTGTTACCGGCACCGCGGCGGTGAATTCCGCCCTGGCGCCTTTGGCATCGGGCTTGACGATGAACTCCAGGGTCAGCGGATAGCGCGCCGAGGCGTGCTCGAAGGCCTTGGCCTGCGATTCGCCGACGCCGCCGGAGACCCACGCGATGTCGCCCTTGGTCTGCATCGGGGGCAGCGCCTGAGCGCTCTGCATCGCGGCGTGCGCGAGCCCGGTGCTAAGAAAGGTGATGAGGAATGCACTTGCAGTCTTGGTCATGGCGACCTCCTTTCACAGGGGTTGGAAAGGGAAAGCGGGGCGGCGCCGGCAGGGGGTTGGGGGGTAGCCGGCGCCGCCCGCTCTTCGCCGGTGGATGACTCAGCCGAGGTCCACCGGTACGAAGATCTTCGCGTTCTCGCGCTGGATCAGCAGCGCGACATGCTTGCCTGACTTGCCGACCAGCGCGCGCAGCTGCGCCACGCTCTTCACCGGGTTGCCGTTTACTGCCAGGATGACGTCGCCCTGCTGGATGCCTGCCGCGGCGGCCGGGCCGCCGGCATTTTCGACCAGCAGGCCGCCGTCGATCTGCGCTTGCTGCTCCTCGTCGCTCGTGAGGGGACGGACCGCGAGGCCAAGGCGCCCATTGTCGCCCGTACCGTGCGAGGCGCTCGCCAGCTTGGTGCCCTTGAATTCGCCCACCGTCACGGTGATCTGCTTGCGGTGGCCCTTGCGCCAGATTTCGAAGGTGGCCTTGTTGCCCGGCTTCACGGCCGCGACCATGGGCGGGAGCTCGTTCGAACGCTCGATGTTTTCGCCGTTCATGCCGAGGATGACGTCGCCCGATTCCAGGCCCGCCTTGTCCGCGGGGCTTCCTTTCTCGACCGACGAGACCAGCGCGCCGGCCGGCTTATCGAGGCCGAAGGACTGAGCCAGACCCTGGCTGACGTCCTGGATCGTGACCCCGATGCGGCCGCGCTCCACCTTGCCATGCGCCAGCAGCTGCTGCTCGATCTGCGAGGCGAGGTCGATCGGAATCGCGAACGACAGACCCTGGAAGCCGCCGGTTTGCGAATAGATCTGCGAGTTGATGCCGATCACCTGGCCGCTCATATTGAACAGCGGCCCGCCGGAATTGCCGGGATTGATCGGGGCATCCGTCTGAATGAACGGGGTGTAGGTTCCGTCCGGCAGGGCGCGCGAGGTCGCGCTGACGATGCCCGCGGTGACAGTGTTTTCGAAACCGTAGGGCGAGCCGATCGCCAGTACCCATTGGCCGACTTGCACCTTCTTGGAGTCCCCCAGCTTGACGGTCGGCAGATCCTTGGCGTCGATCTTGATCACCGCGATGTCGGTCTGCTTGTCTATTCCGAGCACCTTGGCCTTGAACTCGCGCCGGTCGGACAGCTTGACCGTGACGTCGCTCGCGTCATTGACGACGTGCGCGTTGGTCATGATGATTCCGTCGGAGCGCACGATGAATCCCGAGCCGAGCCCGTGCATCGGCTGTTGCTGCTGCGGGATCCTGAACTGGCGGAAGAACTGCGAGAATGGATCGTTGTTGCCGAAATCGGGAAACGGCGATTGCGCAGACGTCTTCTGATTCTCCGTCACCGTGATGTTCACCACCGCGCCGCGATTGGCATCGACGATCGAGGTGAAGTTCGGCAGCTGCACCATGGCCGGAGCGGGCGCCTGTGCGGCGGCGGGGGTGCTGGCGTGGGCCGGGGTCCAGGGCGACTCGATGTGCATGCCGCCCCAGGCGCCGAGCGATACCAACCCGGCGACGGCGAGGGCGACGACGATACTCTTGGCCTTCATGACGATCTCTCCTTGTCCGCTTGTCGCGCACTGGGTGCGCTCTACAGACCGGATCGTCGCGCGGCCGGCTTAACCTAGTCTTAAGGGCCGGCATCGATCGCCGCCGCGATCAGCTCGACGCAGCGCTCGGGCGGCTGCGCGGCGTCGATCTCGATCGCGTGCGCGGGCGGCTCGAGCGTCGCGAGCTGGCTCGCGAGCAGGGAGGCCGGCATGTAACGATGCCGGCGGCCGGCGAGCCGCTCGTGCAGCAGCTCGGCGCTCGCGCGCAGATAGACCAGCTTGCAGCGCGCAAGTCCCGCCATGAGCCGGTCGCGGTAGGTCTGCCGGAGCGCCGAGCAGGCGAGAACCGCGCGCACGGCACGTAGCTCGCGCCGGCGCAGCTCCGCGTTCAGGCGCTCGAGCCAGGGCCAGCGGTCGGCATCCTCGAGCGCGATGCCGGCGGCCATCCTTGCGACGTTCGCAGGCGGATGGAAATTGTCCGCGTCGATGAACTCGCAGTCCAGGCGCTTGGCGAGCAGGCGGCCGATGGTGGTCTTGCCGCAGCCCGATGCGCCCATGAGCACGACGATCATGCCGCGCGGTCCTCGCGCGCGAGCGACTGCGCCAGGTCGCACCAGTGCCCGGAGGCTCCAGGCTCGAACGGGTCGAGCACGGCGTCGAACGACATCGAGCGCAGCCAGGTGAGCTGGCGCTTGGCGAGCTGGCGCGTCGCGGCGAGCGCCCTGTCGCGCATCTCGCGCGCGCCGTATGCGCCCTCCAGGAAGCCCCAGGCCTGGCGGTAGCCGACGCTGCGCATGCTGGGCAGGGTTGGGTCCAGCGTATGGCGCTGGCGCAGCGCACGCAGTTCCTCCACCAGGCCGAGCTCGAGCATGCGATCCAGGCGCTCGGCGATGCGCAGGTGCAGCAAGGCACGATCCGCCGGCACGAGCGCGCAACTCAGCAGCGTGAAGGGCAGCGGCAGGCGCGGCGCGGTGTGCAGCTCGGACAGGGTCTTGCCGGTCGCGCGGTAGACCTCGAGTGCGCGCTGAATGCGCTGCGCGTCGTTCGGCCCGAGCCGGCGCGCACTGCGCGGATCGACCCGCTCGAGCTCGGCGTGCAGCGCCGGCCAGCCGGCGCGCGCCGCCTCGCGCTCCAGCGCGGCCCGCAGCGCCGGGTCGGCGGCGGGAAGCGCATCGATTCCCTGCACGAGCGTACGGTAATAAAGCATCGTGCCGCCGACCAGCAAGGGCAGCCGGCCGCGCGCGAGGATCGCGTTCACTGCCCCGATCGCGTCGGCGCGAAAGCGTCCCGCGGAATAGGTCGAGGTAGGCTCGAGCAGGTCGACCAGGTGGTGCGGTACGCGCCGCCGTTCCGCCGGCGAAGGCTTGGCGGTCCCGAGGTCCATGCCGCGGTAGACCTGGCTCGAGTCGACACTCACGATTTCGAGCGCCAGCCGCTCGGCCAGGCGCAGCGCAAGCGCCGACTTGCCGCTCGCCGTGGGGCCCAGCAGCGCGAGCGCCAGCGGCCTCATCAGCGTCCCCGCAGGAACAGCTTGTCGAGGTCGGCCAGCGTCAGCTGGTACCAGGTCGGACGGCCGTGGTTGCAGCTGCCCGAGCGCTCGGTCTGCTCCATCTCGCGCAGCAGTGCGTTCATTTCGGGCAGGGCAAGACAGCGGTGGGCGCGCACGGCGGCGTGGCAGGCCATGCTGCCGAGCAGCGCGTCGCGGTGCGCGGCGAGCGCCTGCACCGCCCCGTACGCGCGCAGCTCGGCAAGCACCTCGCGCGCCAGCCCTGCGAGGTCGCCCGAGGCGAGCGCCGCCGGCGCGGCGCGCACCGCGAGCTCGTTCGGTCCGGCAGCGCTCAGCTCGAGCCCAAGCTGCTCGAGCGCCTCCCGGTTCTCCTCCGCGGTCGAGACCTCCAGCGCGTCGGCGCGAAATACGCTCGGCACGAGCAGGCTCTGACGCTGCACCGCCCCGGCGTCGAGCGCCTGCTTCAGCTGCTCGAATACGATGCGCTCGTGGGCGGCGTGCATGTCGACCAGCACCAGGCCGGCACTGTTCTGCGCCAGGATGTAGACCCCGTGCAGCTGCGCCAGCGCATAGCCCAACGGCGGCACTTCTTCGGCCGCGGCGGCGGGCAGCGGCGCAGCTTGCGTCGCAGCGGCGACGAACGATTGATACGCTGCGGCGGACTGCTCGATGCCGAGCGCGGCCTGGGCGGGCGCGCCGGCCGGGGCTGCGGGCGCGAGGGCGGCGTAGGACACGGGCGCTGCCGCTGCCCCGGGCGACAGGGCGCGCCTGAGCGCGTGCAGCACGAACTGGTGCACGCTGCGCGCGTCGCGAAAGCGGACTTCGGTCTTGGCCGGATGCACGTTCACGTCCAGCGCGCGCGGCTCGAGCTCGAGGAACAGGACGTAGGCCGGCTGGCGCTCGCCGTGCAGCAGATCGGCGTATGCCTCGCGCGCGGCGTGCGCCAGCAGCCGGTCGCGCACGAAGCGCCCGTTGACGAAGAAGTACTGGCTGTCGGCGCGCGCGCGCGCCGCATGCGGGCCGCCCGCGAGGCCGTGCAGGCGCAGCGTCCCGGACTGCGCCTCTGCCGCGAGCGCACCGGCGCAGAACTCCCTGCCGAGCAGCGCCGCGACGCGCTCGGCGAGCGCCTGCGGCTTGAGCGCGGCGCTCACGCGCCCGTTGTGCCGCAGGCTCCAGGCCAGGTCCGGACGCGCCAGCGCGGCGCGGCGGAAGACTTCTTCGCAGTGGCCGAACTCGGTCGCCTCGGTGCGCAGGAACTTGCGCCGCGCGGGGGTGTTGAAATACAGGTCGCCGACCGACACGCTGGTGCCGGCCGCGCGCGCGGCGGGCTCGACCGGACCGGGCTCGCTGCCCTCGGCGCGGATCGAGAACGCGTGCTGCGCCCCCCGCGCGCGCGACGCGACCTCGACTCGCGCCACCGACGAGATCGACGCGAGCGCCTCGCCGCGGAAGCCCAGCGACGCCACGGCCTCGAGGTCCGCGAGCGAACCGATCTTGCTGGTTGCATGGCGCGCAAGGCTCAGCGCGAGGTCCTCGCGCGCAATCCCGGTGCCGTCGTCGTCCACCTGCACGCGCCGCGCACCGCCCTCGGCGAGCGTCACGCGGAGCTCGCTCGCGCCGGCATCGAGGCTGTTCTCGATCAGCTCCTTCAGCACCGACGCGGGCCGCTCGACGACCTCGCCGGCCGCGATCTGGCTGATGAGCAGCTCGGGCAGGAGGCGTATCGCGCTCATTGGCGGCAAATTATAGCCGGCGCTGCGGCTACAATCCGGCCATGGAGATCATTGCCGCGCTGTGGGACATTGCGGTCCACCTCGACCGACATCTCGCCGCGTTTCTGACGCAGCACGGCGCCTGGGTTTATGCGCTGCTGTTCGCGGTCGTGTTCTGCGAGACCGGGCTCGTGGTGACGCCGTTCCTGCCGGGCGACTCGCTCCTGTTCGTCGCCGGCGCGGTGGCGGCGACCGGCGGCATAGATGCGCGCGTGGTCGCGGCGACGCTGGTCGCTGCGGCGCTATGCGGCGACAACGTGAACTACTGGATCGGGCGCTGGATCGGTCCGCGCGTGTTTCGCTCGACCGACGCGCGCTGGTTCAGCCGCCGCCATCTCGCGCGTACCGAGGCATTCTACGAGCGCCACGGCGGCAAGGCGGTGGTGATCGCGAGGTTCGTGCCGATCGTGCGCACCTACGTGCCGTTCGTCGCCGGCGTCGGGCGCATGGCCTACGGGCGTTTTCTCGGCTTCAGCATCGGCGGTGCGCTGCTGTGGGTGGTGTCGCTCACCGCGGCAGGCTATTTCTTCGGCAACCTGCCTCTGATCAAGGACAACCTCACGCTCGCGATCCTGGGAGTCATCGCCCTGTCGCTGCTGCCGATCGCGTTCGAGTGGCTGCGCCACCGCCGCGCGAAGGCGTCTGCCTGAATCCACCTGAGTCAGGTCAGCGCAGCGCTGCGAGCGGGGACTGCGGGCGGGGCGGGTGCTTCGCGAAGTAGTCCTTGATGCCGGCGAAGATCGCGCGCGCGATCTTGTCCTGGTAGGCGCCGTCGTTGAGCCGCATTTCCTCCTTCGGATTGGAGATGAAGGCGGTCTCGACCAGGATTGAGGGAATGTCCGGCGCGGTGAGCACGGCGAAGCTCGCCTGCTCGACGTGGCCCCGGTGCAGCGGATTGACGCGCCCGAGCTCCGACAGCACCGAGGCGCCCAACTTCAGGCTGTAGTCGATGGTCGCAGTCTGCGAGAGATCCAACAGCGTCTTGCGCAGGTAGCTGTCCTTGCTGTTCAGGCTCACGCCACCGATCAGGTCGGAATCGTTCTCGCTCTTCGCCAGCCAGCGCGCCGCTTCCGAGGTCGCGCGCCGTTGTGAGAGCGCGAACACGGAAGAGCCGCGCGCGTGCTGCCCCATGTGGGGGGCGGAGTCGGCGTGGATCGACACGAACAGGTCGGCATTGACGCGTTGCGCCTTCTCGACCCGCGCTGCGAGCGGCAGATAGTAGTCGCCGGTGCGCGTGAGCATCGCGCGCATGTCGGACTCGGCGTCGATCAGTTTCTTCAGCCGCCGGGCGATCAACAAGGTGACGTTCTTCTCGTAGGTGCCGTGCCGTCCCCTCGCGCCGGGATCCTCACCCCCGTGCCCCGGGTCGATGACGATGGTCGCCAGCCGCGTCACGGCCGGCTCGGACGAGCCGCCGGCGGGACGGGTGGGCGCCAGCTTGCCGTCCGACTCGATCAGCGTGAGCAGCGGATCTTTGGGGTGCGCGGGGTAGACATCGAGCACCAGCCGGTCGCCGTACTCGGCGATCGGCTTGAGCGCGAACACCTGCGGCTTGACCTCGGCCTTGAGGTCCAGCACGACGCGCACCGCGCCCGGGCGGTTGCGCGCTACGCGCAGGCTCTGGATGTAGGGGTCGTCCGCGCCGACCTTGCCTGGCAGCTCTTGCAGCGCCGGGCCGAGGTCGACGCCCTCGAGATCGAGCACCAGCCGGCCCGGCTCCTTGACGCTGAACAGCTGGAACTTGATCGGATGCTTCGATTCGAACGTCAGCCGCGTGTACTCGGGCGCCGGCCACAGCCGCGCGGCGACGATCTGCTCCTGGGCGACGGCGGGCGGCGCGAAGTAAAGCAGCAGCAGCGCGATCAGGCCTGCGACCAGCGCTTCAAGGCAGCGCCGCGCCAGTCGCGGCCGGCTGCCGTGCGCGGCGTCAGCTGCGTGCGCCGTCCAGCCGCGGAAAAATCGAGCTGCAGCTCGAGGTCGGGCGTGGCGAGCAGCCCCGCGACCCGCTCGGGCCACTCGACCACGCACGCCGAGTCTGGATTGAAGTATTCCCGAAAGCCTGAATCGATCCATTCCGATCGGTTCTCGAACCGATAGAAATCAAAGTGATACAAGTTTAAGCTCGAAAGCTTATAAAGTTCAACCAAAGAATAGGTCGGACTCTTGACCCTTCCGGCGAAGCCCAGCGCGCGAAGAAGTCCTTGAACCAGCGTAGTTTTTCCCGACCCCAGGTCACCGCGGAGGAAGATCACCCGGCCGGGGGCAATGCCCGCGGCGAGCGCCGCACCGAGCTTTCGAGTCGCGCCTTCGTCGGGCAGGAAAAGCGATTCGCTCATCTCGTATCCGGGTTATATGGACTCATGGACTACCGTGCCCTCGCGGCGAACATCAAACAGTGGGGCGGTGAGCTCGGTTTCCAGGCCGTCGGCATCGCCGACACCGATCTTGCCGCCGCCGAAGGGCGGCTTGCGCAATGGCTGCGCTTGGGTTGGCAGGGCGAGATGGATTATATGGCGCGCCACGGCGCGTTGCGCGCGCGGCCGGCCGCGCTGGTGCCGGGGACGCAGCGCGTGATCAGTTGCCGCATGGACTACGCGTCCGCCGCTCCCGCCGAGGCCGACGAATGGAGCGCGCTGGGCGACGGCGCGCGCGCCTACGTCGCGCGCTATGCGCGCGGGCGCGACTATCACAAGCTGCTGCGCACTCGGCTGCAGAAGCTGTGCGACCGCATCCAGGCCGAGGCCGGCGCGTTCGGCTACCGCGTATTCGCGGACTCCGCGCCGGTGATGGAGGTCGAGCTGGCGGCGCGGGCCGGCATCGGCTGGCGCGGCAAGCACACTCTGCTGTTGTCGCGCGACGCGGGTTCGTGGTTTTTCCTGGGCGAGATCTACTGCGACTTGCCGCTGCCTGCCGACGCGCCCGCGGGCGAGCACTGCGGCCGCTGCACAAAATGTATCGATGTCTGCCCGACCCAGGCGATCCGCGCCCCCTACCGGCTCGATGCGCGGCGCTGCATCTCCTATCTCACGATCGAGCACAAGGGCGCGATTCCCGAGCCGCTGCGTGCGCTGATCGGCAATCGGGTCTACGGCTGCGACGACTGCCAGCTGGTCTGCCCGTGGAACGGATTCGCTCAACCCACGGCGGAGGAGGATTTCGGGGCACGCAACGGGCTCGACCGCGCGACGCTGATCGAGCTGTTCGCATGGAGCGAGCAGCAGTTCGACGCGCGCATGCGCGGCTCGGCGATTCGCCGCATCGGCTACGAGCGCTGGCTGCGCAACCTCGCGGTCGGCCTGGGCAACGCGCCGCGCGCGCCGGAGGTGCTTGCGGCGCTGCGTGCGCGCGCGGATCATCCGTCGCCACTGGTGCGCGAGCACGTTCAATGGGCGTTGTCGCGCCATGAGTGACTGGCACCCCGACCCATTGCTCGAAGGCTTCGAGGCGAAGACGCTCGAATTTCCCGCCGACTACGACGGCGCGGTCGTGGCCACGCTGGTGCGTCTGCCCGCCGGCAGCGCGTCGCGCGGCGCAGTGCTGTACGTGCACGGGTTCGTCGATTACTTCTTCCAGCGCCAACTGGCCTTGCGCTTTGCGCAGGAAGGCTATGCCTTCCACGCGCTCGATCTGCGCAAGCACGGGCGCTCGCTGCTTGCGCACCAGCATCCGTGCTTTTGCAAAGGCATCGACGAGTACTACCCGGAAATCACGCGCGCGTTGCAGGAAATCGGCCAGCCGGTGCTGCTCGCCGGACATTCGACCGGCGGCCTGGTGTGCTCGCTCTACGCCGCCGAAGGCGAGCGCCGCGGGCAGCTGCGTGCGCTGTGGCTGAACAGCCCATTTTTCGAGTTCAACGTGCTGCCCCCCGCCCGCCTTCAGCTGCGGCTCGCAATCGCGCTCGGCAGAGTTTGGCCGTTCCTGAGCAATCCGCGTGCGCTCAAGCCCACCTACGCGAGAAGCCTGCACCGGAGCTTCGGCGGCGAGTGGGACTATGACCTGAGGCTGAAGCCGGCGGAAGGCTTCCCGGCGTATTTCGGCTGGATGGCGGCGGTCGCCGACGCCCACGCCAGGGTGCATGCGGGTCTGGCGCTGAAGCTGCCGGTGCTGTCGATGCACTCCGACGAGGCGGACATCGTGCTCGACTGGCGCGATGTCGCGCGCTGGAGCCGCACGCTCGGTCCGCAGGTGAGCGTGCTCGCGTTCCCGGGCGGGCTGCACGACCTGGTGCTGTCGCGCGCGGCGGTGCGCGAGGAGGTCTTCAGGCAGCTCTTTTCCTGGGCGGGACGAGTCCCGCCGTAAACGGCTAGGCGGGGCCCTTCGCCTTGGGCCGGCGCGGATCGGCGATCCATTCGCTCCACGAGCCGGCGTAGATGCGCGAGCCGCGCAGGCCCGCGATTTCCATCGCAAGCAGATTGTGGCAGGCGGCGACGCCGGAGCCGCAGTAATGCACCACTTCGGCCGGATCGCGCCCACCGAGCAGGGCGCCCAGTTCCTTGTTCAGCGCGCCGGGCTGCTTGAACGTGCCTTCGGGCATGACGTTTTCGCCGTTGAACCGGTTGCGTGCGCCCGGGATGCGACCGGCGACCGGATCGATCGGCTCGGTCTGGCCGAGAAAGCGCGCCGGCGCGCGCGCATCGAGCAGGAGCACGTCTGCCGCGCCGAGGTGCCGCTCGACGAAGTCCGCCTCGACGTTCATCTCCGGGCGCGCATGGGCGTGGTAGTCGGTGGCGGGAAAGGAGGGTATTTCGGCGGTCACGTCGCGTTCCTCTGCGAGCCACTTGGCCAGTCCGCCGTCGAGCACCGCGGCGGCGTCGTGCCCGACCCAGTGCAGCATCCACCATAGGCGCGCGGCCATGGCGCCGTTGTTGGCGTCGTAGGCGACGACCTGTTCGCCCGGCCGCAGACCCTGGCGTCCCAGCCAGGCGGCGAATGCCGCCGGGTCCGGCAGCGGGTGGCGCCCGTTGCGGCCGTTCGGTGCGGCCGACAGGTCGCGATCGAGGTGCACGAACAGCGCTCCTCGGATGTGTGCCTGGGCGTACTGCTGCTCGCCCAAGTAGGGTCTGGAGAGGTCGTGGCGGCAGTCGAATACGCGCCACTCGGGGTGGCGCGCCAGCTGCTCGGTGGAAACGAGCGTGGAGTGCGCCATGCTACGCCGCCGCCGGGCGCCCCAGGCGGGCGCGCAGCCACTCGTGGAAGTGCAGCAGCGTGTCCTCCAGCGGCGACTGATACGGCCCGGCGTCGTCCTCGCCCCGCTCGTAGAGCGCGCGGCGCCCGCGCGCGACGCGCGCGCAAAGCTCGCCGTCCTCGGCCGCGGTCTCCAAGTAGGCCGCCTGCTGCGCCTGGACGAACTCGCGCTCGAACAGCGCGATCTCCTCCGGGTAGTAGAACTCGACCACGTTGGTGGTCAGGCCGGGCCCGCGCGGCACGATGGTCGAGACGACGAGCGCGTTGGGGTACCACTCGAGCATCACGTCGGGATAGTACGTCATCCACAGCGCGCCCTGCTTCGGCGCACGGCCCTCGAGGCGCCCGAGGCAGGCCTGCTGCCAGCTGCGGTAGGCGGGCGTTCCCGGCGCCGCGAGGCCGGCCTTGGCGCCCATGATCTGCACTGACCAGTTCTCGCCGTATTCGATGCGAAAGTCGTGCAGGTCGGCGTAGTTGGACAATCCCGGGTGGAAGGGCTCGACGTGGTACAGCTCCAGATAGAGCTCGAGGAAGATTTTCCAGTTGACCGGATGGTCCTCGACCAGCACCCGGTCGAGCAGGTAGCCCGAGAAGTCGAAATCTGCCGCGACCGGGAGCGCGGCGAGCTCGCGGCGCGGGTCGCGCGGACCGGCGAACAGCAGCCCCTGCCAGCGCGTGAGCGGGGTCGCGGCGAGCGCGAGACAGGGAGTTTCGCCGAATCGCGGCGCGCCGAGCAATTCGCCGCGCAGGTCGTAGGTCCAGCGGTGCAGCGGGCAGACGATGTTCTCCGTGTGGCCGCTGCCTTCGAGCATGATCGACTGACGGTGGCGGCAGACGTTCGACAGCAGCTCGACGCCGGCCTCGTTCCTGACCAGCATCCTGGCGTGGTCCTGCTGCGCCAGCGTGCGGTAGTCGCCCCGATGCGGCACCATCAGCTCGTGCCCGACGTAGTTCGGCCCCGCGTCGAGCAGCTGCTTCTTCTCCAGGGTGAAAATCTCCGGCTCGAAGTACCACGCCAGAGGCAGCTGGGCGTTTGCCGGTCTGTGGTGGCGAAGTGCGGCGACGTCGGACATCGAGCTCCCCCGAAATACGGCGCGGAATTCTAGCGCAGACCGGGTTTGACCGGCCAGCGCCCGGTCGGCTAAGGTTTCGCTCTGTATGAGCAAGTCCACCCGGCAAAGTTCCGCTGCCGAAGCCACCCCGCCGTCCGAGCTGAGTTTCGAGCAGGCTCTGGCCGAGCTCGAGCGCGTCGTCGCCCGGATGGAGGGCGGCAACCTCAGCCTCGAGCAGGCGCTCGCCGCGCACAAGCGCGGCCTGGAGCTCGCGCGCTTCTGCCAGCAGCGGCTCGAGGCCGCCCAGCAGCAGGTCAAGGTGCTCGAAGGCGAGGTGCTCAAGCCGCTTGCCTCCGCCGGGGTCGAGCAAGGTGACGACGACTGAACCGAGCTTCCAGTCGTGGGTGGGTGCGGTCCAGGAGCGCATGGAGGCGGCGCTGGCGCGCCTGCTTCCCGCGCCGCAACTCGTGCCCGGGCGCCTGCACGATGCCATGCGCTATGCGAGCCTCGGCGGCGGCAAGCGGGTGCGGCCGCTGCTCGCCTTCGCCGCCGGTGCGTTGTCTGGGGCGAGCTCGGAGCGGCTCGAGATCGCGGCCTCGGCGATCGAGATGATGCACGCCTACTCGCTGGCGCACGACGATCTGCCCTGCATGGACGACGACGTGCTCAGGCGCGGCAAGCCGGCGCTGCATGTCGAGTACGACCAGGCGACCGCGCTGCTGGCCGGGGACGCGCTGCAGGCGCTTGCTTTTCACCTGCTGGCGGAGCACCGGCTGGCGGACGATCCGGCGGCGCAGCTCGGAATGGTGCGCGCGCTCGCCCATGCCGCCGGCTCGCACGGCATGGCGGGGGGACAGGCGATCGACCTCGAATCGACCGGCAAGTCCCTCACTCCGCCCGAGCTGGAGCTGATGCACATCTGCAAGACGGGCGCCCTGATCCGCGCCGCGGTCGCGATCGGCGCCGCCTGCGGCCGGTCGTTGGGCGAGGCGCAGGATGCCAAGCTCGATCGCTACGCCAAGTGCGTCGGGCTCGCGTTTCAGGTGGTGGACGACGTGCTCGACGCCGAGGCGAGCACCGCGACGCTGGGCAAGACCGCGGGCAAGGACGCCAGGCAGGGCAAACCGACCTACGTCTCGAGCATGGGCGTCGGCGGCGCGCGCGAATTCGCCGAGGTCCTGCGGCGCGACGCGCATGCGGCCCTGAGCGATTTCGGCGCGCGCGCGCGGCGCCTCGGCGAGCTCGCGGACTACATCGTGCTGAGGAAATTCTGATGTCGGCCATCACCGGCGCGCCGGACGCGCTGCCCAACGGGAGCGGGCAAGCCGAGACGCAGGACTACAATCCGGCCATGTACGAGCTGCTCAAGACGATCGACGATCCGGCCGCGCTGCGCCGGCTCGAGCGCAAGCAGCTCAAACAGCTGTCCGACGAGCTGCGCGCGTTCGTGCTCGACTCGGTCTCGACCACGGGCGGTCATCTGTCGTCGAACCTGGGCACGATAGAGCTCACGATCGCGCTGCACTACGTGTTCGACACGCCCGAGGACCGAATCGTGTGGGACGTCGGCCACCAGACTTATCCGCACAAGATCCTCACCGGCCGGCGCGAGGCGATGGGCCAGCTGAGGATGCAGGGCGGCATTTCCGGCTTTCCGCGCCGCGCCGAGTCGCCCTACGACACCTTCGGCACGGCGCATTCCTCGACCTCGATATCGGCCGCGCTCGGCATGGCGGTCGCAGCGAAGATGAAAGGCGAGCAGCGCCGCGCGATTGCGGTCATTGGCGACGGTGCGATGTCGGCCGGCATGGCCTACGAGGCGATGAACAACGCCGGTGCGATGGACGTCGACCTGCTCGTGATCCTGAACGACAACGAGATGTCGATCTCGCGCCCGGTGGGCGCGCTCACCAACTACCTCGCGCGGCTGCTGTCGGGGCGGATCTACTCCACCGCCCGGCGCGCCAGCGAGCACCTGCTAAAGCGCGTGCCGGGAGTGTGGGAGCTCGCGCGGCGCGCGGAAGAACACTTCAAGGGCATGGTGACGCCTTCGACGCTGTTCGAGGAATTCGGCTTCAACTATATCGGGCCGATCGACGGCCACGACCTCGACGCGCTGATCCCGACGCTGGCCAATATCGCCAAGCTGAAGGGACCGCAGTTTCTGCACGTGGTGACGCGCAAGGGGCAGGGCTACAAGCTCGCCGAGGATGACCCGATCGCCTACCATGGAC
>JBOIFB010000052.1:0-13614 GCA_050741415.1 Burkholderiales bacterium
CTGGCGCGCGAGCAGCGCCGCGGCGGTGACGCGGCCGAGCGTGAGCGCGAAGCGGCGTGCTCCCGCCTCGAGCATCATCTCGTCGCGGCCTGCGTTCGCCGCCAACCATGCCTCGGCCGCCTCGCCCGCGGCTTCCAGGCGCGCCGAGAGCGCGAGCAGCTGCGGTTCGCGCGCCTCGGCGAGAATGGCGTGGATCTCGCGCCGCCACGGCGCGAGCCCGCTCGGGGCGATTGCGCGCAGGGTGTCGAGCGAGAGCACGTTGGTGGTGCCTTCCCAGATAGGGAACACCTGCGCGTCGCGCAGCAGCATCGGCAAGCCGGTGTCCTCGATGTAGCCCTGGCCGCCGAAGGCCTCCAGCACCTCGGACAGCACCGAGACCGACTGGCGGCCGGTGGTCAACTTGGCCACGGGGGTGAGGATGCGCAGCAGCGCCTGCTGCGTCTCGCTCGCCGCGCCGCGCTCGGCGCGTCCGAGCAGTTCGACCACGAAGAAGCTGAGCTGGAACGCGGCTTCGAGCTCGGCCTGCAGGCCGGCCAGCGTGTCGACGTGCAGCGCTTTTTGCGCCAGCGGCGCGCCGAAGGCGACGCGCCGCGCGGCGTAGTCGCGCGCCAGCGCCAGTCCGCGCCGCATGTAGGACACTGCGGAGACCGCGTTCCACACTCGGGTGATGTTGAGCACGGTGCTGATCGCGCGCACGCCGTTGCCGAGCTCGGCCAGCGGGATTGCCGGCACGCCATCGAGGGACAGCTCGGCGGTCGGCACCTTGCGCGTGCCGAGCTTGTCCTTGAGCCGGTCGATGCTCAGGTTGTTGGGCCGCCCTTGGGCGTCGCGGGTCTCGAGATAGAACAGTGCGAGGCCCTTGCCGCCGGGCGGATTGTCGGTAGGACGCGCCAGGGTGAGCGCCATCTGCGACGCGATCGCCGAGGTGAAATACTTGCGCCCGTACAGGCGCCAGCCCCCGCCCGGCGCGAAGCGCGCCTCGGTCTCGGCCAGGCCGACGTCGGAGCCGCCGATCGGCTCGGTCATCCACTGGCCGCTGGTCCAGAACTGCGCCGGGTCGCGGCTCACCAGGTGCGGCAGCGCGCGCTCGATCAGCTCGCGGTTGCCTGAACCCGCAATAGTGCGTGCCGCGCCGTCGCTCATCGCCAGCGGGCAGGCATAGACGTCGGTCGAGGGCGTGAACAGGTACACCAGTGCAAACTGCAGCACGCGCGACAGTGCGCCGAGGGGCGCCTCGTGCGGCAGCGCGATCAGGCCTTCGCGCGCTGCGATCTCCTCCGCTCGCCGCCATAGCGGCGTGAGCTCGATCCGGTCGACGCGCTTGCCCCAGGGATCCCACTGCACCAGCTGCGGCTCGAGCTCGCGCTCGGCGAGCTGCTGCGCGTAGAGCTCGCCGCCGGCGAGCGCGCCCATGCGCTCCAGCTGCGGCCGCACGGCCGCGAGCGTCTCGGCGCCGAGCGTGCGCTCGAGGTAGGCGCGCAGCACGCGGTCATCGGAGTACTGGTTGCCGAGGGTCGGCGGCGGCTGGACGAATGCCATTCCTGCAACAGGATACACGCAAGGGCCGCAGGCGGGCGCCGGCGATCCCGTAAAATGCGCGCATGGCCCAATACGTCTACACCATGCGCCGGGTCGCCAGGATCGTGCCGCCGCAGCGCACGATTCTCAAGAACATTTCGCTCAATTTTTTCCCCGGCGCAAAAATCGGCGTGCTGGGGCTGAACGGCTCCGGCAAGTCGACCCTGCTGCGCATCATGGCGGGCGAGGACAGGGACTTCGAGGGCGAGGCGATCCCGATGCCCCGGCTGCGCGTGGGCTTCTTGCCGCAGGAGCCGCAGCTCGACCCGGACAGGGACGTGCGCGGCAACGTGGAGCAGGGGCTGGGCGAAACGATCGCGCTGGTCGAGCGCTTCAACGCCATCAGCGAGCGCTTCGCCGAGCCGCTCGAGGACGACGAGATGAACCGGCTGCTGGCGGAGCAGGGTGAGCTGCAGACGCAGATCGACGCGGCCAATGGCTGGGAGATCGGCCGCACGCTCGAGGTCGCGGCCGACGCGCTGCGCCTGCCGCCGTGGAACGCAGACGTGAGCGAGCTCTCGGGCGGCGAGCGCCGCCGCGTCGCGCTGTGCCGGTTGCTGCTCTCGGCGCCCGACATGCTGCTGCTGGACGAGCCGACCAACCATCTCGACGCGCTCTCGGTGCAGTGGCTCGAGCAATACCTGGAGCGCTTTCCCGGCACCGTGGTCGCGGTGACCCACGACCGCTACTTCCTGGACAACGTCGCCGGCTGGATCCTCGAGCTCGACCGCGGCCACGGCATCCCCTGGGAAGGAAATTACTCGTCGTGGCTGGAGCAGAAGGAGCAGCGGCTGGAAATCGAGGCCAAGCAGGAGGCCGCGCGCATCAAGACGATGAAGCAGGAGCTCGAGTGGGTGCGCGCGAGCCCCAAGGCGCGCCAGGCGAAATCGAAAGCGCGCCTGGCGCGCTTCGATGAGCTCGCCTCGCAGGACTTCCAGCAGAGAAACGAGACCAACGAGATCTACATCCCGCCCGGCCCGCACCTTGGCGACCTAGTGGTCGAGGCCGAGGGACTGAAGAAGTCCTTCGGCGACAAGCTGCTGTTCGAGGACCTGTCATTCCGCCTGCCGCGCGGCGGCATCGTCGGCGTGATCGGTCCCAACGGCGCGGGCAAGACGACCCTGTTCCGCATGCTGGTGGGGCAGGAAAAGCCCGACGCGGGAACCCTGAGGATCGGCGACTCGGTCAAGCTCGCCTACGTCGACCAGAGCCGCGACAGCCTCGACCCGGACAAGACGGTGTGGGAGGAGATCTCCGACGGCGCCGACAACATCCAGGTCGGGAGCTATGCGACCCCGAGCCGCGGCTACGTCGCGCGCTTCAATTTCCGCGGCGCCGATCAGCAGAAGCGCGTCGGCGACCTCTCGGGCGGCGAGCGCAACCGGCTGCACTTGGCGAAAGTTCTCCGCAGCGGCGGTAATCTGCTCTTGCTGGACGAGCCGACCAACGATCTCGACGTCGAGACGCTGCGCGCGCTGGAGCTGGCGCTGCTCGACTTCCCCGGCTGCGCGGTGGTGATCTCGCACGACCGCTGGTTCCTCGACCGCGTCGCGACCCACATCCTCGCTTTCGAGGGCGACAGCAAGGCCGTCTGGTTCGAGGGCAGCTTCACCGACTACGTCGCCGACTGGCGCAAGCGCGCCGGGGACGAGGCCGACAAGCCGCACCGCCTGCGCTACAAGGCCCTGATCGCCTAGAGCATCGCGCCGGGCTGATCGATCGCGCCCTCGTTCAGCCGCGCGACGACCCACTCGTACGCTTCGTCGACCGAGTCGGTGCGGTGCACCAGCTCGACGTCCTTGGCGTCGATCGTGCCGTGCGCGACCAGGGCGTCGAAATTAATCACCTCGCGCCAGTAGCGGGTGCCGAACAGCACGATCGGCAGCGGCTTGGTCATCTTGCGCGTCTGCACCAGGGTCAGCAGCTCGAACAGCTCGTCCAGCGTGCCGTAGCCGCCGGGGAACACGATTACCGCCTTGGCGAGGTAGGTGAACCAGAACTTGCGCATGAAGAAGTAGTGAAAGTGGAACGCGAGCTCGCGCGTCACGTAGCGGTTGTCGAACTCCTCGATCGGAATCGAGATCGTCAGGCCGACGTTCATCCCGCGCGCGTCGGCGGCGCCGCGGTTGGCGGCCTCCATGATGCCGGGGCCGCCGCCGGTGCAGACCACGAAGCGGCGCGCCTTCGAATCAAGCCCTTTCGACCACCCGGTGAGCCGGAACGCGAGCTCGCGCGCCGCCTCGTAGTACTCGGACATGCGCAAGTCTGCCTGCGCGCGCGCCGGGTCGCCTTCGCCCAGCTGCGCCTGGCGCAGCGCGGCCTCGGCCTGATCGCGCGGCTTGATGCGCGCAGAGCCCATGAAGACGACGGTATCGTCTACCTTGTGATGCTCGAAACGGCTCTTGGGCTCGAGGTACTCTGCCAGGATGCGCAGCGCGCGCGCATCCTTGCTATTGAGGAACGGCTGGTTGCTGTAAGCCTTGACGCTGTGGCGCCGACGTTCGCTCATGCCGCGGATCCTCCGTGGGGCCGGATCAGTCGTGCCAGGTCGCCCTCGGGAGATTGTCGGCCTTGTGGAAGCGGAACTCAAGCTGCGGCGGCGATATCGGCCTCGAGCGGCCGCTGCACCGGGGCCGGAGGCTGCGCTATGCTTGCGGTGCAGCCGGGGGGGACGGGCGATGAGCAAGATCCTCGACAATCTCAAACAGGCGGAGCACGACCGCGCTGCAGTGGCCGAGGCCGAGTCGCGCCTCGCGTCCGACCGCCTCGGCACGGCCCTGGCCGAGGAGCAGCAGCTGCTGGAGCAGGAGGCCGAGCGCAAGGCGCGCGAGCGCGCCGCGGCTGAAGCGCGGGCGCTCGAGGCAGCGCAGGCGCGCTTGGCGGCCGAGCGCGAAGCGCAGCGCGCGGCGCGCGCTCGCATGGAGGCCGCGGCGGAGGCGGGGCGGATCGAGCGGGAGCGCCTGGTGACCGAGCTGGAGCTCAGGCGCGCGGCGCAGGCGCGCACCGAGGAGGAAGCCAATGCGGCGCTGGCGGCGCTCGACAGTGACGCGCCGCTCGGCGGACCGCCGCAGCAGGGCGCGCGACGCGTGGCGCCGCGCAAAGGCCCGCTCGCGCTCGCCGCGGCCTTGCTCGCGCTGGCGTTGCTTGCGGCGCTCGCGGCGGGAATCTCGATTGGCAGATTTACCGTCGCGAAGGGGTCAGGGCCCGCGCCCCGGCCCGTGGCGGACGCGCGGCTCAAGCCCGCGCCGGGCACGCAGTTCAAGCCCGCTCCCGGCTTGAAGCTCGACCGCGACCTGGATGCGTTCGCGGCACGCGCGGCCGCGCTGGGGGAGAAGAAATAAGCTGGTCCGGCGTCCTCAGCGCATCAGCGTCACGAATAACAGACCGAGCGTGAGCAGCGCGATCCCGGCGAGTTCGACTCGGCTCAGGCGCTCGCGGAAGACGCGCCGCGAGACGACGTAGCTGAACAGCAACTCGGCCAGGCCGAGCGTGCGCACGTGCGCTACCGGCTCGATCGCCATCGCGGTGAACCAGCCCGCGGAGGCGGCCGCGCCCATGAAACCTGCGAACAGCGAGGCGCGCCAGGCGCGCAGCACGCGCCGCAGCGCGTCGAAGTCGCGCGCGAGCAGCCAGCCGCCGAGCAGCAGCGTCTGCACCAGCTGGGCCGCCACCAGCGTCGCGGCGCCCGCCATCAGGAACTCGGCGTGCAACGCGAGCGCCGCGCCGCGGTAGCCGACCGCCGCGAGCGCGAATCCTGTACCCGAGGCGAGGCCGATCAGCGCGGTGCGTGAAGTCCAGCCGGTGAGCATGGTGCGCAGCGGCCGTGCCCGGTCGGCCGGTGACAGCAGCAGCACGCCGAGCGTGCCGAATGCGATCGCGATCCCGGTGACCGGGTTCACCCGGTCGCCGAGGAACACGAACGCGAACACGGCGACTTGAATGATCTCGGTCTTCGAATACGCCACGCCGAGCGCGAAGTTGCGCTCGGCCATCACGCGCAGCAGCAGCGCGGTGGCGACGATCTGGCTCACGCCCGCGATCAGCACCCAGAGCCAGAACGCGCCCGCCGGTACGGGCAGCGGCAGGCGCGTGACGGCCTGCACCCCCCACAGCCAGGCGAGAGCGAACGGCAGGCCGTAGAGGAAGCGCACCAGCGTTGCGCCGAGCGTGCCGAGCTGGGCGGTGAGGTGGCGCTGGGCGGCGTTGCGCAGCGTCTGCGCGAAGGCCGCCCAGACGGTGATCGGGATCCAGAGCCAGGCGGCGGGCACCGCTCAGGTGCCGCGCGCGCCGATCACCTTCTTCAGCACGTGGCGGCGGTTGCGCGTATGCGGGCGCACCTCTCCCGGCCAGCGGCCCGAATCGATCGCCGCCGCCCAGGCGGGGCTGAGCAGCACTTCGGCGCCCTCGAGCTCGTACAGCGCGCTATAGCGCGGCTCGCCCTCGGCGACGATGGTCTTCTTTTCGCCGCCCATGATCATCTCGAGCGGGGTGGTGCTGGAGCGGGTCACGGCCAGCACGCCCGGCACCTTGAGCAGCAGCGGCACGTGCTCGGTCTCGTAGACCTCGTTGAACAGCGCCTCCTTTTCCGGCGCGACGTCCATGCTGGCGATGAAGATGAATTGCGTCTTTGGATGCATCGTTGGTTTCCAGTGAAAAAGTTTCAATCCAGGGAGCGCTTCTGCCGCGCGCGGCGGCGCTCGTGATCGTAGGCGAGCGCGGCACCGACGATGCCGGCCTCGTTGCGCAGCCGCGCCGGAACCACCGGCGTGATGAGCTTCAGCTGCGGCAGGAACTTGCACCACTTCTTGCTTACGCCGCCGCCGATGATGAATGCGTCGGGCCAGAAGTAGCCCTGCAGCAGGCGCAGGTAGGCGTCTAGGCGGCGCGCCCACTTCTTCCAACCCAGGTCCTTCTTCTCGCGTACGCTCTCGGCGGCCCAGGTTTCCGCGTCGCGGCCGCGCAGCGTGAGGTGGCCGAGCTCGGTGTTCGGCACCAGGTGGCCGTTGATGAACAGCGCGCTGCCGATCCCCGTGCCGAGCGTGATCATGATCACCAAGCCCTCGCGGTTGCGCCCGGCGCCGAAATGCATCTCGGCATAACCTGCCGCGTCGGCGTCGTTGATCACGCTCACCGGGCAGCCGGTGTGTTTGTGCAGCAGCGCGGCCGCGTTGACGCCGAGCCAGCTGCGCGAGATGTTGGCCGCGGTGCGCAGCCTGCCGTGCTTCACTACTGCCGGCATCGCGCAGCCGATCGGCCCGTGCCACTCGAAGTGGCGCGCGATTCCGGCAACCGTCCGGGCTACGGCCTGCGGGGTGGCGGGGTCCGGCGTCTTGATGCGCTTGCGCGCGGCCAGCAGCCTGCCGTTCGCGGTATCGACCGGCGCGCCCTTGATGCCGCTGCCGCCGACGTCGACGCCAAGCACGTGCATGCGCTAGCCGCGCCCGACGAAGGGCATCTTGGTTGCCATGATGGTCATGAACTGGACGTTCGACTCGAGCGGCAGCTTGGCCATGGACAGCACCGCGTTGCCCACGTGCGCCACGTCCATGCGCGGCTCGACCATCGTCGTGCCGTTGGCCTGGGGCACGCCCTTGGTCATGCGATCGGTCATCTCGGTCGCGGCGTTGCCGATATCGATCTGGCCGCAGGCGATGTCGTTCGCGCGCCCGTCGAGCGAGATGCATTTGGTCAGTCCGGTCACCGCGTGCTTGGTGGCGGTGTAGGGCGCAGAGTAGGGGCGCGGCGCGTGGGCCGAGATCGAGCCGTTGTTGATGATCCGCCCGCCGCGCGGGGACTGAGCCTTCATGATCCGGATCGCCTCCTGCGAGCACAGGAACATGCCGGTCAGGTTGACGCTCACCACCGCCTGCCACTGCTCGAAGCTCAGGTCCTCCATCGGGATCGCAGGCGCGCCCATGCCGGCGTTGTTGAACAGCAGGTCGAGCCGGCCCCAGCTCTGCTTCACCTTGGCGAACAGCGCCTTGACCGTTTCCGGCATGCCGATGTCGCCCGCCAGCACCAGCGCGCGCGCGCCGGCGCCCGAGTCGGCCGCGGTCTTGTCGAGCAGCTCCTTGCGCCGGCCGACCAGCGCCACGCTCCAGCCGTCGCCGAGCAGCGCGAGCGCCGCCGCCTTGCCGATGCCGGTGCCGGCGCCGGTGACCAGCGCGACCTTGTTCGAAGCAGCCATGGGTGCCGTCTCCTCTCGTTCGATCTTTGGAACGGCGATGGTACCGCAGGGACCGCCTTCGCTGCTGCAGGAGGCGCGCGGCCTAGTTGTCGCGCCCCCCGCGGCCCTGCTGGGGTTGATCCTCTCGGCGCGGAGCGGCCTTGCGAGTTTCTCCGCGCGGCGGCGCCGTTCGCGCTTCGGGTTTGCGTTGGTGCATCTCGTTCTGCGCAGGAACTGCATGCGTACGCGGGGGGGCGGCGCGCTGCACGGGGGCTGGTTGGGCGCGCCCGCGCTGCTGGGGTTGCGCACGCGCCGGCCGATTGTGCTGCGGATATCGCTTGTTCAGATCAGGGTTGCGGTAAGCGATGCCTCGGCGGTGCGTAGGCTCGTAGCGCCAGGTGACCGGAGCGCCGCGATGCAACTCCTCCACGTGCCTGCGTTCGATCACGGTCGTCGGACGGTAGTAGAAGCTCTGGCGCACGATGTTCACCCGGTGCTCGCGCCAGTCGAAGGCGCCGAAGAAAAAGCCGCTCGAGATCCGCACTCCGCCGCCGAGGAAGATGCCGACCGAGATTCCCGGCCGGACCCGGTAGCCGGGCCACGGCGCCCAGCGCACCGGCGGATACGCCGGCCACTGCCAGCCGCCGTAGACCAGCAGCGGGTCGTAGTACGGCACGTACACCACCTGCGGATTGGCTGGCTCGATGGCGATCGTTCCTGCCTGTTGCGACACCAGCATGCCGTCGTTGCTGGCGAGATTGCCCGAGGCGCGCGCGCGCTCGCGCAGGCGCTGCACCGTGTCCATCACGTAGGGTTCCTGCTCGAGAAAGGCTTCGCCCAGCGACTGCGTCCAGTCGAGCCGCTCGTCCATCATCGCCAGAACGCGCGGGAACGCGACCAGCGATTTGACGCTCGGGTCCCAGTTCTCGCCCTCGACCGCGCGCACCGCGTCGTCGCCCTGCAGGCCGGGGTGCACGTCTGCCCAGCGCGCCGCCTGCACCACTTCGAGCGGATAGGTCGCCGCCATCAGGATCTGGGACAGCAGCGGGTCGGGATAGAGCGCGATGGGGGCAAGCATCTGATCTAGCTGCGCCTGCGTGTAGACCGTCGCGGGTGCCGTCTGGGCAACCGCGGCGGGCGCCGCGATGAGCAGCGCGAGGAACGGGAATAACCACCGCACGAGACGTGTTTGCATGAGAGTTCTCCTTTCTGCGATTGTCATTTGACCGCTGCGCCGGCGGGTGTACATTGATAAAGTGCAACCAGATGTAACGCCATGGCGTCGGCAGAAACATTTCTTTACCCGCGCGCAGAACTATTCGCCCGGACCGAGTCTATATTGCAGGCAGGGTTGCGTGATGGTGGAGGTTGCTATGCGAGCTCTTAGGGCGATCATGGTCGTAGCGCTGGCGCTTGGCGCCGTCGCGGCGAGCGCGCCGGCGTTCGCCGACCGCTGGCACGGGGGGCACGAAGGGCACGAGGGACACGAGGGACACGAGCGCGGCCGGGTTCACTTTGGGCTGTTTTTCGGCGGCCCGCCGTACTGGGCGGGCTACCCTTACTATGCACCCTACTACTATCCGCCGACCGTGGTGGTGCCGCAGTCGCCGCCGGTGTACGTCGAGCAGGGCGCGCAGAGCGCACAGGCGCCGGCCGAACAGGGCTGGTGGTACTTCTGCCGCCAATCGAATGCATACTATCCGTATGTGAAGCATTGCCCGGGCGGGTGGGAGAAGGTCAGCCCGCAGCCGCCGGCGCGATGACCGGGAGGCGACGATGAAGGTGAACAGACGATATGCGGCGCTCGGCGCCGCGCTCCTGCTTACGGCCTGCGTGACGATGCCGGAGGGGCCGAGCGTGATGGCGCTGCCGGGAAGCGGCAAGAGCTTCGACCAGTTCCGCGCCGACGACTACGAGTGCCGCCAGTTCGCAAGTTCCCAGATCGGCGGCAAGAGCGCGCAGCAGGCGGCGAACGAGAGCGCTCTGGAGAGCGCCGCGGTCGGCACCGCGATCGGCGCTGCCGCCGGCGCGCTGATCGGCGGCCACCAGGGCGCCGGAGCGGGCGCGGGTGCAGGGCTGATCTTCGGCTCGGCCGCCGGCTCCGGCGCCGCGCGCGGCTCGGGGCGCAATCTGCAGCGTCGCTACGATGCGAGCTACGTGCAGTGCATGTACGCGAAGGGCGATCGCGTACCCGTTGCCGGGCAGATGCAGCAGGCCCCCGCGCGCGATTACTACGCGCCGCCTCCGCCGCCTCCGCCGCCTCCGCCGCCTTCGCGCTAGCACGCGCGTCTCGCGCGACTCTTCTCGCGCTGGCCCGGTCGCGCGGCGATCGGTAAGATTCGTCTGCAGGAGGTCATCCATGAAGAATCTGTTTATCGCTTTCCTTCTGGGGGTCATCCTCGGCGCAGCGGGCTACTGGTTCATGCTGCAGCAGCCGGTGCAGCATGTGGGAGGGGTCGCGCAGCAGAAGGCGACCGAAGCGGCCGAAGCGGTCGCCGACGCCGCCAAGCAGGCCAGGCAGGCCGTTGCCGCCAAGCTCGAGGCCCTGCAGCTGCGAGCGAGCGACATCGGTCAAGAACTCAAGCAGACCGGCAAGGTGGTGCGGCGCAATGCGCGTGAGATTGGCGAGGCGGCGACCGATGCCGCCGCGGACACGCGTGTCACCGCCGAGATCAAGCGCAAGCTGCTCGCCGATCCGGAGCTGTCGTCGCTTGGAATTTCGGTCGACACCACCGACGGGCGAGTGACGCTTGCGGGCACGGTGTCGTCGGCAGACCTGATCGGCAAGGCGATGCTGCTGGCGCTGGAAACCGAGGGCGTACGCCAGGTCGTCTCGACGCTTCAGGTCAAGGGCGCAGAGCCAACCGCAAAGAGCGGCTGAGCGCAAGCAATGGGCCGAGCCCTGCGGGCGCCGGACTGTCCCGAAATGGCGACGCAGAAAACGCTTTCGTTACCGCACCCGCCGCCTCGCGCGTCGCCTTGAGGCGACACATTCGATTTGCGTGAGCTGGGCGCGAGTTGAAGCTAAGCATATGATCGTGCGGCATTTCCGCATTCCTGGCACGAGCGTTGCGTGAAATGCGGCGCGGGGGCCCACAAGGCCCTCGCACCGTATCCACTCGTGAAAGGAGCAAGCGATGAAACGAGACCTGCGTAAACAAGCAATCCTCGCCGCGGCGTTCGCCCTGGTTGCGCTGCCCGCAGCGGCGGCGTCCGGCCGTGCGGGCGACTTCGCCGCGCTCGACGCGAACCACGACGGCTTCCTGTCGAAGAGCGAAACCAGCGAGATGAAGGGCTTCGACAAGGCGTTCGACGAGGCCGATGCCAACCACGACGGCAGGCTGGACCGCGACGAGTTCGTCAAGGCCGGCGCGATCTATGACCGGATCCGGGTCGGCCACTACGTCGACGACAGCGTGATCACCGCGAAGGTCAAGGCCGCGCTGGTCAAGGAAGAGAAGCTCAAGGGATTCGACATCAGCGTCGAGACCAAGGGCGGGCAAGTGCTGCTGTCCGGTTTCGTCAACAGCCCGCAATTGCGCGCGCGTGCGCTGAAGATCGCCTCGAGCGTCGGCGGCGTGCGCGGCGTGCGCGATGGCATCGTCGTCCAATGACGGCGCGCAGCGCGCGGCGGCCCGTTCAGGCCTGAACCGAGTAGCCGCCGTCGACCGGGATCGCCGCGCCGGTGACGAAGTCCGACGCCGGTGCGGCGAGAAAGACCGCGATGCCGCGGAAGTCGTCGATCGCGCCCCAGCGCGCGGCCGGGGTGCGCTTGAGCACGCTGTCGTGCAGGCCTGGTATCTGCGCGCGCGCCTTCACTGTCAGCTCGGTGTCGATCCAGCCCGGCAGGATGGCGTTGACCTGGATGTTATCCGCGGCCCAGGCCGAGGCGCAAGCCCTGGTGAACTGCACGATGCCGCCCTTGCTCGCGGCGTAGGCCGGGGCGAAGCCGGCGCCAAAGATCGATAGCATCGAGCCGATGTTGATGAGCTTGCCCCCGCCGGATTTCTTCAGCAGCGGGTAGGCCGCGTGCGAGCACAGGAAGGCGCTGGTGAGATTGGTGTCGATCACCGTGCGCCATTCGGCGAGCGAAAGCTCGTGCGGCGGCTTCCTGATGTTGGTGCCGGCATTGTTGACCAAGATGTCGAGCCGGCCACAGCGCGCAGCGACGGCTTCGAACAGCGCCGCGACCGACTTCTCGTCGGTGACGTCGGCCTCGAGCGCAAGCGCCCCGCCGCCGCCGAGTGCCTGCAGCTCCGCTACCGCGGCGGCCGATTTCCCCGCGTTGCGCGCGGCGACCACCACCCGGGCGCCGGCGCCGGCGAGCCCTCGCGCGAGCCCCAGGCCGATGCCGCCATTGCCACCGGTGACGATCGCGACCTTGCCATCGAGACGGAACATGACCTGCTCAAGCATCCGCAGCTGCGGCTTGCGGCCTCAGTCCGAGCCGCTCGAACAGCCGCCGATCGCTTTCGATTTGGGGGTTTGCCGTGGTCAGGAGCTTGTCGCCGTAGAACATCGAATTGGCGCCGGCGAGAAAACACAGCGCCTGCAGCGCGTCCGACATGGCTTCGCGCCCGGCGGACAGGCGCACCCGCGCTCGCGGCATGGTAATCCGCGCAACCGCGATGGTGCGTACGAATTCGAACTCGTCGATGCGGGCCGTGCCGAACAGAGGCGTGCCCTCGACCTGGACTAGATTATTGATCGGCACGCTTTCCGGGTAGGGGTCGAGCGTCGCGAGCTGAGCGATAAGCGTGGCCCGGTCGCGGCGCGACTCGCCCATGCCGACAATGCCGCCGCAGCATACCCGGATGCCCGCCTCGCGCACATGCTCCAGCGTCTCGAGACGGTCCCGGTACTGGCGGGTGCTGATGATGTTGCCGTAGAACGAGGGCGACGTGTCGAGATTGTGGTTGTAGTAATCCAGACCGGCGGCGCGCAGGCGCTCGGCCTGATCTCGCTTCAGCATGCCGAGCGTCACGCAGGTCTCCAGTCCCAGCGCGCGCACGCCGCGCACCATCTCGGCTACTTTGTCCAAGTCCCTGTCTTTCGGGCTGCGCCACGCAGCGCCCATGCAGAACCGGGTCGCGCCCTGTTCCTTCGCCGCCCGGGCGGTGTCGAGCACATCGGCTAGGGGCAACAACTCTTGAGAGGCGACCCCGGCTGCGTGGCGCGCGGACTGCGGGCAATAAGCGCAGTCCTCGGGGCAGCCGCCGGTCTTGACCGATAGCAACGTGGATAGCTGCACCTCGGTCGGATCGAAGTGCGCGCGGTGGACCTGCTGGGCGTGGAACAGCAACTCGGAAAGCGGCGTCGCGAAGAGCTCGCACACCGCGTCGACGTCCCAGCGCCTTGCCGTCGTGATCGTTTGGTTCATCGATCTGCTCCCGGAATCAAGAGATGCGTTGCTCAGGATGGAATTGTCAGCCTGCCGCGGGGTCCCGCAGCCGCGCCCGCACCAGCGCGATGTGGCTGCGCAATTCGTACAGCTCGTCGGTATGTGAGAGCGGCACGCTGATGTTGCGCGCCTTGGCCTCCAGCTTGTC
Organism: Burkholderiales bacterium; assembly: GCA_050741415.1. Taxonomy (GTDB): domain Bacteria; phylum Pseudomonadota; class Gammaproteobacteria; order Burkholderiales; family SG8-39; genus DAHVFK01. The sequence goes on from JBOIFB010000052.1 coordinate 13,294, forward strand.
CAGCTCGGCGAGCAGCTCGCCGGCCGGCGCGTCTTTGAGGCTCAGGCGCTGTTCGATGTGGCGCAGCTGGCGGTACCAGCGGAAGATGCGCGAGCGGATGCGGAACCGGTACACGGGCGGCACCACGCGCGAAAGCGGGATCAGCACCGCGACGATCGAGAACAGCACCACCCACATGCGGTCGATCAGGTTCGCGAGCCAGAACGGCAGGTAGCGCTGCAGCAGGGGCGGGCCGCTGCGGTAGAAGCGCTCGGCCTCCTGCGCAAGCGGGAACCCGGCGTGCTGCGAGGACGGGAAGCGCCCGGCGCGGGAGATCCAGCC